>NZ_RAZO01000014.1:0-15218 GCF_004307535.1 Pseudomonas sp. Sample_9 | reverse complement strand
GAGAAGCGCGACATGCTGGTCAACTTCACCGACGAACTGTTCGAGAGCGGCCATCAGGTGTTTGCTGAGTTGAAAACCCTGGCGCCACTGCTCGAGCGTGCGCAGTACGGCATCGAATTCCGCTGCAAACGCACGATCCGTCAGGCCATGACGCTCATGCAGCGGATCGCCGACAGCACCGGCATCACTCGCCTCGGGCATTTTTTCATCCTGATGGAATTGCTCGCGGCCAGTGATGACTTCCAGTTGTTGTCCGGTGCGACCACGCCGCAACTGGCCGACGAACACAATATCGACCGCACCAACCGCGCGGTCGATTACATCTTCAGCCATTACGCCCGGGACATTTCACTGGAGGAAGTGGCCGAGCATCTGGGCATGACGCCGACTTACTTCAGCCGAGTGTTCAAACAGGCGACCGGGCGCAACTTCATCGAGTTCGTCAACCGCCTGCGCATCAGCAAATCCTGCGAGTTGCTGGCCGATGGCGACAAACCGGTGACCGAGGTGTGCTTCGAGTCGGGCTTCAACAATATTTCCAACTTCAATCGACGCTTTCAGCAACTCAAGGGCATGACGCCGTCGCACTATCGACGGCTGGCGGTGCAGCGGCTGACTGAACAGAACCATCTCTGACCACACTATCCCTGTGGGAGCGAGCCTGCTCGCGAAAGCGGTCTGTCAGTCAAGAACCCTGTGACAGGGATATCGTCTTCGCGAGCAGGCTCGCTCCCACAAAAAACCGTGCCCCGGCTGGCGAAATCTGTACGCATTCGCGAACGATCCTTCGCGCAAGAGCCCTTCCCTGCGTTCCTCCACTCAAACCCCAGTGCAAAAAAGTATCAACAAAAGTGCTAGGGATGATTTGTCAGCCCTTCGATTGAGGGCTGTAATCAGCGCAGATTCTTCCTGCATTCGGAAGACACAAAAACAATAACTGTCCTTCTGCCCCGTCGGGTGTCAGAAAAGGAGTGCACGATGCAACCCACTGCAAAAGCTCTGCTCGCTCTCACCTGCATGACCCTCAGCAGCGTCAGCCTTGGCGCCCAGACCCTGACCATCGCCACCGTCAACAACAGCGACATGATCCGCATGCAGAAACTCTCGAAAACCTTCGAGAGCGAGCATCCGGACATCAAGCTCAATTGGGTGGTGCTGGAAGAAAACGTCCTGCGTCAGCGCCTGACCACCGACATCGCCACTCAGGGCGGCCAGTTCGACGTATTGACCATCGGCATGTACGAAGCCGCACTCTGGGGCGGCAAGGGTTGGCTGGAGCCGATGAAGGATCTGCCGGCCAGTTACGCCCTCGACGACGTCTTCCCGTCGGTGCGCGAAGGCCTGTCGGTGAAGGGTTCGCTGTATGCGCTGCCGTTCTACGCAGAGAGTTCGATCACCTATTACCGCACCGACCTGTTCAAGGCAGCCGGGCTGACCATGCCGGAGCGGCCGACCTGGGAAGAGATCGCCGGGTTTGCGGAAAAACTCACCCAGAAAGACAAAGAGCAATACGGCATCTGCCTGCGCGGCAAGGCCGGTTGGGGCGAGAACATGGCGCTGGTGACCACGGTTGCCAACGCTTACGGCGCGCGCTGGTTCGATGAGCAATGGAAACCGGAATTCAGCGGCCCGGAATGGAAAAATGCGCTGAATTTCTACGTCAACACCATGAAGAAATCCGGCCCGCCGGGCGCGTCGAGCAACGGGTTCAATGAAAACCTGGCCCTGTTCAACAGCGGCAAATGCGCGATCTGGGTCGACGCCAGCGTCGCCGGCTCGTTCGTCACCGACAAGACCCAGAGCAAGGTCGCCGATAGCGTCGGTTTCACCTTCGCTCCGCATCAGGTCACGGATAAAGGCTCGGCGTGGCTGTATTCGTGGGCGCTGGCGATTCCGACCAGCTCCAAGGCCAAGGACGCAGCAAAAACCTTCAGCGCCTGGGCCACGTCCAAAGAGTACGGCGAACTGGTTGCCAAGACCGATGGCATCGCCAACGTGCCGCCGGGCACCCGCGCTTCGACCTACAGCGATGCGTACATGAGCGCAGCGCCGTTTGCCAAGGTGACGCTGGAATCGCTGAAAGCCGCTGACCCGAGCAAACCGACGCTGAAACCGGTGCCGTACATTGGCATTCAACTGGTGACCATCCCTGAATTCCAGGCGGTGGGCACCCAAGTCGGCAAGCTGTTCTCGGCGGCACTGATCGGCCAGACCACGGTGGATCAGGCGCTGGCGGCGGCGCAGCAGACTACGGAACGCGAGATGAAGCGCGCGGGTTATCCCAAGTAAGCGCTGAACGACTTGCTCCTGCCTCTTGTGGGAGCGAGCCTGCTCGCGAAGGCGTCGTGTCAGCCAGTACACATGACACTGATCCGGCGCTTTCGCGAGCAGGCTCGCTCCCACATGGGGATCTCCATAGGTCTGTATGACTCGGTTGTGAATGCCATGAATACTTCAACTGCCAAAGCCCACATCGACCTGTCGCCACCCCAGCGCAAGCTGCGGGTGCGCAATCCCGGCTGGTTTCTGGTCAGCCCTTCGGTGGCGCTGTTGCTGCTGTGGATGATCGTGCCGCTGGGCATGACCCTGTACTTTTCGATGATCCGCTACAACCTGCTCTACCCCGGCGAAAATGAATTCGTCGGGCTTGAGAACTTCACCTACTTCCTCACCGACTCGGGTTTCATGCCCGGCGCGACCAATACGTTGTTGCTCGTTGGCAGCGTGCTGCTTATCAGCGTGGTCTTCGGTGTGTTGATCAGCGCGTTGCTGGAGGCCAGCGAATTCCTCGGTCGCGGCCTGGTGCGGGTGATGCTGATTTCGCCGTTCTTCATCATGCCCACCGTCGGTGCGCTGATCTGGAAGAACCTGATCTTCCACCCGGTCTCGGGAATCCTCGCCTACATCTGGAAGCTGTTCGGCGCGCAACCGGTGGACTGGCTGGCGCACTACCCGCTGCTGTCGATCATCATCATCGTTTCGTGGCAATGGCTGCCCTTCGCGATCCTGATTCTGATGACCGCCATGCAATCGCTGGATCAGGAACAGAAAGAAGCCGCACGCCTGGACGGTGCCGGCCCGATCGCGATCTTCTGGCACCTGACCCTGCCGCATCTGGCGCGGCCGATTGCCGTGGTGGTGATGATTGAAACGATCTTCCTGCTCTCGGTGTTCGCCGAAATCTTCACCACCACCAACGGCGGCCCCGGCTACGCCTCGACCAACCTCGCCTACCTGATCTACAACCAGGCGCTGGTGCAGTTCGACGTCGGCATGGCTTCGGCGGGCGGTCTGATTGCCGTGGTCATCGCCAACATCGCCGCGATCATTCTGGTGCGGATGATCGGCAAAAACCTGACTGACAAAGCGTGAGGCCTGCCATGACCCTCCAACAATCCCGCCGCCTGCAAAGCCTGCTGCTCGGCACCCTGGCCTGGGCCATCGCGATCGTGATTTTCTTCCCGATCTTCTGGATGGTGATGACCAGTTTCAAGAGCGAAATCGACGCCTTCGCCACACCGCCGCAGTTCATCTTCACGCCAACGCTGGAGAACTACCTGCACATCAACGAGCGCAGCGATTACTTCAGTTTCGCCTGGAACTCGGTGGTGATCTCGTTCAGCGCCACGGCCCTGTGCCTGTTGACCGCGGTGCCTGCGGCGTACTCGATGGCGTTCTACGAAACCCAGCGCACCAAAGGCACGCTGCTGTGGATGCTCTCGACCAAGATGCTGCCGCCGGTGGGCGTGCTGATGCCGATCTACCTGCTGGCCAAGAGTTTCGGCCTGCTCGACACGCGCATCGCGCTGATCGTGATCTACACGCTGATCAACCTGCCGATCGTGGTCTGGATGGTTTACACCTACTTCAAGGACATCCCCAAAGACATCCTCGAAGCCGCCCGCCTCGACGGTGCGACGCTGTGGCAGGAAATGGTCCGCGTGCTGCTGCCGATCGCCAAGGGCGGCCTCGCCTCGACCGTGCTGCTGTCGCTGATCCTGTGCTGGAACGAGGCGTTCTGGTCGCTGAACCTGACCTCTTCGAATGCCGCACCACTGACCGCGTTGATCGCCTCGTATTCAAGCCCCGAAGGGTTGTTCTGGGCCAAGTTGTCGGCGGTCTCGACCCTGGCCTGTGCGCCGATTCTGATCTTTGGCTGGATCAGCCAGAAGCAACTGGTGCGCGGCCTGTCGTTTGGTGCCGTGAAATGAAGCCTCTCAATCTAATGCGATTCACTGTGGGAGCGAGCTTGCTCGCGAAAGCGGAGCGTCATCCAACAATGATGGTGACTGACACGGCCCCTTCGCGAGCAAGCTCGCTCCCACAAAAGAGCTTATCCAGCTCAATCGAATAACAACAATGCGGAGGCCCATCTCATGGCCAACCTGAAAATCAAGAATCTGCAAAAAGGCTTCGAAGGCTTTTCCATCATCAAGGGCATTGACCTGGAAGTGAACGACAAGGAATTCGTGGTCTTCGTCGGCCCGTCGGGCTGCGGCAAATCCACCCTGCTGCGCTTGATCGCCGGGCTGGAAGAGGTCAGCGGCGGCACCATCGAACTCGATGGCCGCGACATCACTGAAGTCAGCCCGGCCAAGCGCGATCTGGCGATGGTGTTCCAGACCTACGCGCTGTACCCGCACATGACCGTGAAAAAGAACATGTCGTTCGCCCTCGATCTGGCCGGCGTGCCGAAAGCCGAGGTCGAGCGCAAGGTTGGCGAAGCGGCGCGCATTCTCGAGCTCGGACCGATGCTCGAGCGCAAGCCGAAACAGCTCTCCGGCGGTCAGCGCCAGCGCGTGGCGATCGGCCGCGCCATCGTGCGCAACCCGAAGATTTTCCTTTTCGATGAGCCGCTGTCCAACCTCGACGCGGCGTTGCGCGTGCAGATGCGTCTGGAGCTGCTGCGCCTGCACAAGGACCTGCAAGCAACGATGATCTACGTGACCCACGATCAGGTCGAAGCGATGACCATGGCCGACAAAGTCGTGGTGCTCAATGGCGGCAGAATCGAGCAGGTCGGCTCGCCGCTGGACCTCTATCACAACCCGGCCAACCTGTTTGTCGCAGGCTTTCTCGGCACGCCGAAAATGGGTTTTCTCAAAGGCAAGATTGCCCGCATCGACGGCGCCAGCTGCGAAGTTTCGCTGGACGCCGGCACGCGTATCACCCTGCCGTTCAACGCCGCCAACCTCAGCGTCGGTAGCGCGGTGACGTTGGGCATTCGTCCCGAACATCTAGAGCTGGCGCAACCCGGCGACTGCACGTTGCAAGTGACGGCCGACGTCAGCGAACGTCTTGGCAGCGACACCTTCTGCCACGTCACCACCAGCGCCGGTGAAGCCCTGACCATGCGCGTGCGCGGCGACCTGGCCAGCCGTTATGGCGAGCAATTGAGCCTGCGTCTGGACCCGACTCACTGCCACCTGTTCGACGCCGAAGGTGTGGCGCTGACCCGCCCACTGCGCGCTGCCGCCTGATTTCGAGACTATCCGATGAAACTCAACCAACAGAACCTCAACCGCCTCGCCGCCGAAGTGCAACTGCCGGGCTACGACCTCGGCGACACACGCCAGGGCATTGCTCACATCGGCGTCGGCGGTTTTCACCGTGCCCATCAGGTGTATTACACCGATGCCTTGATGAACACTGGCCAAGCGCTGGACTGGGCAATCTGCGGCGTCGGCCTGCGCCCGGAAGATCGCCGCGCCCGCGATGATCTGCGCGAGCAGGATTACCTGTTCACCCTGTTCGAACTGGGTGACAGCGATGACACCGAAGTGCGCGTCATCGGCGCGATCCGCGACATGCTGCTGGCCGAAGATGGCGCGCAAACGCTGATCGACAAACTCGCCGAACCGCAGATCCGCATCGTTTCGCTGACTATCACCGAGGGCGGCTACTGCATCGACGACAGTAACGGCGAATTCATGGCGCATCTGCCGCAGATTCAACACGACCTCGCCCATCCCGAAACGCCGGGCACCGTGTTCGGCTTCCTTTGCGCCGCGTTGGCCAAACGCCGTGCGGCGGGCGTTCCGGCATTCACTGTGATGTCCTGCGATAACCTGCCGCACAACGGCGCGGTCGCGCGCAAGACGCTGCTGGCGTTCGCCGCGCTGCGTGATCCGCAATTGCGCGACTGGATCGACCAGAACGTCAGCTTCCCCAACGCCATGGTCGACCGCATCACGCCGATGACCAGCACCGCACATCGCCTGCAACTGGCCGACAAACACGGCGTCGACGATGCCTGGCCGGTGGTCTGCGAACCGTTTGTGCAGTGGGTGCTGGAAGACAAATTCGTCAAAGGCCGCCCGGCGTGGGAAAAGGTCGGCGTGCAGTTCACCGACGATGTGTCGCCGTACGAAGAGATGAAAATCAAACTGCTCAACGGCAGTCACCTGGCGCTGACGTATCTGGGCTTTCTCAAGGGCTATCGCTTCGTCCACGAGACCATGAACGATCCGCTGTTCGTGCGGTACATGCGCGCTTATATGGATCTGGATGTCACGCCGCAGTTGGCGCCGGTGCCGGGCATTGATCTGAGCGAATACAAGGACACGCTGGTGGCACGCTTCTCCAATCAGGCGATTGCCGATCAGCTGGAGCGCGTGTGTTCGGATGGCTCATCGAAGTTTCCCAAGTTCACCGTGCCGACGATCAATCGGCTGATCGCCGATGGCCGCGAGACCAAACGCGCCGCACTGGTAGTCGCGGCGTGGGCGCTGTATTTGAAGGGCATGGATGAGAATGGCGATACGTATTCGATTCCGGACCCGCGAGCGGCTTTCTGTCAGCGATTGGTGGCGGACGATGAGTTGATCACCGAGCGCCTGTTGGGCGTGGAAGAAATTTTCGGCACGGCGATACCGAAGTCGGCGGAGTTTGTTGCGGCATTCGAGTGGTGCTGCCAGAGTCTGCGCGAGGTTGGGGTTTCGCGAACTCTGGGACGAGTTCTAGCCTGATCCTGCGGCGATGCGACTGACGTCTTCGCGAGCAGGCTCGCTCCCACAAGTGATGTTGGAACACTGACCTGTGGGAGCGAGCCTGCTCGCGAATAGCCGCCATACTCGGAAACACCCTGACATCCTGAGGACCTCATTGTGACCAGCCAACAACTCTTCCTGGGTATCGACTGCGGCACCCAAGGCACCAAAGCGATTATCCTCGATGCCGACAGCGGCCAGGTGCTCGGTCTGGGCGCGGCGCCGCACACGATGATCAGCGGCGCCAACGGCCGCCGCGAACAAGACGTTCAACAGTGGCTCGACGCGTTCGTCAGCGCCACCCGCCAGGCCTTGCAAGTGGCCAATGTCGACGGCCAGGCGATCCTCGGTGTCGGCGTCTCCGGCCAGCAACACGGCCTGGTCCTGCTCGATGAGCAAGGCGCAGTGCTGCGCCCGGCCAAGCTCTGGTGCGATACCGAAACCACGCCGGAAAACGAGCTCTTGCTCGCGCAACTGGGCGGCGAGGAAGGCTCGCTGGAACGCCTCGGCGTGGTCATCGCGCCGGGCTACACGGTGTCGAAACTGCTGTGGACCAAAGAGCAGCATCCTGACGTTTTCTCACGCATCGCGCGCATTCTGTTGCCCCACGACTACCTCAACTACTGGCTCACCGGCCGCGCCTGCAGCGAATACGGCGACGCCTCCGGCACTGGTTACTTCAACGTGCGCACGCGGCAGTGGGATGTGCAGATCCTGCGCGACATCGACGCCAGCGGCCGTTTGCAAGCCGCGCTGCCGGAGCTGATCGACGCGCACGCCGCCGTCCGCACTCTCCTCCCGGCAATCGCCGAGCAACTCGGCATCAACCCCAACGCCGTGGTCTCGAGCGGCGGTGGCGACAACATGATGGGCGCCATTGGTACCGGCAATATCCAGCCCGGCGCGATCACCATGAGCCTCGGTTCGTCCGGCACGGTCTACGCCTATTCGGAGGAGCCAAACGTCAGCGCCGATGCCTCGGTCGCCACGTTCTGTTCCTCCAGCGGCGGCTGGCTGCCGTTGATCTGCACCATGAATCTGACCAACGCGACCGGGGCGATTCGCGAGCTGTTCAAGCTCGATCTGCCGACCTTCAACGAACTGGTCGCGCAATCGCCGATCGGTGCCGAGGGCGTGAGCATGTTGCCGTTTCTCAACGGCGAACGCGTCCCCGCCCTGCCCCACGCCACCGGCAGCCTGCATGGGCTGACCATGGACAACCTGACCCAAGCCAATCTGTGCCGCGCCGCCGTCGAAGGCACCACCTTCGGTTTGCGCTACGGGCTGGATTTGCTCCGCCAGAATGGTTTACAAAGCCTGCGCATCTGCCTGATCGGCGGCGGTTCGAAGAGTCCGGTGTGGCGGCAGATCGTCGCCGATATCATGAACGCCCCGGTGATCTGCACCGAGCAAAGCGAAGCCGCGGCGCTGGGTGCAGCGATTCAAGCAGCGTGGTGCGCGTCACGCTCGAACGGTGACGATGTCTCCCTGGCCGAGCTGTGCGAGCGCTGCGTGAAACTCGACGCGGGCAGCGAAACCCTGCCGATCGCCGCCAATGTCGCGGCGTTCCAGCAGGCCTACGAACGCTATCAACAGCATGTCGCAACCCTATAACGAGCAAACAACTATGTACCTGGTGTGTGGCGAAGCCCTGTTTGATTTCTTCAGCGAAAACGATGCCAGCGGGCTGGCCTCGAAAGTCAATTTCAAGGCGATTGCCGGCGGCTCGCCGTTCAACGTCGCCGTCGGTCTGCGCCGCTTGGGCGTGGACTCGGCGCTATTCGGTGGGCTGTCCACCGACTACCTCGGCCGCCGTTTGCAGCAAGTGCTGCAGGACGAAGGTGTGCGCCCGGACTATCTGGTGGATTTCGCCGCGCCGACCACTCTGGCAATGGTCGCGGTAGGCGCCAATGGCTCGCCGCATTACAGCTTCCGTGGCGAAGGCTGCGCCGACCGGCAACTGAGCGAGGCACATCTGCCGACGCTCGGCGACGAGGTGCGCGGCCTGCACATCGGCTCGTTTTCGCTGGTAGTACAGCCGATCGGCGACACCTTGCTTAAGCTGGTTCAGCGTGAAAGCGGCAAACGCCTGATCAGCCTCGACCCCAACGTGCGCCTCAATCCCGAGCCGAACATCGAGCTATGGCGCGAGCGCATCGCCACGCTGGTGCGCCTGGCCGATCTGATCAAAGTCAGCGACGAGGATCTGAGCCTGCTGTATCCCGAACAGAATCCGCAGCATGTGATTGAAGGCTGGCTCGAACATCGCTGCCAGATCGTCTTCCTGACTCGCGGCGGCGACGGCGCGACCGTGTTCAGTCGCGCCCATGGCTCGTGGTCGGTCCCGGCCAACCCGGTGAAAATTGCCGATACGGTAGGCGCTGGCGACACCTTCCAGGCCGCGCTGATCACCTGGCTGACCGAACATTCGCTGGACTCCGTCGAAGGCGTGCAGCAGCTCAGTCGAGAGCAAATCGACGGCATGCTCAGGTTCGCCGTGCAAGCCGCCGCGCTGACCTGCAGCAAAACCGGTCCGGATCTGCCCTATCGTCATCAATTGAGCTGAGCGCGTAGACTGTCGGCCTTTTTGCGCACGACGGAAAACAGCTCTTGAATCACAGGCACATCCTCGCCCTCCTGACCCTGGCCACTCTGCTGAGCGGTTGCGGCACCTCGCCGCCCCGCTCACCGGAAGACATCTGCGCAATCTTCCGCGAGAAAAGCGACTGGTACGACGCTGCGCAAGTCACCCAGAAACGCTGGGGCGTGCCGATCCAGGTGCCCTTCGCGATCATGTATCAGGAATCCGGCTATCGCTACGACGCCAAGACGCCACGCAAATACCTGCTCTGGGTAATTCCGTGGGGCCGCGTCTCCACCGCGTCCGGCTACGCGCAAGCCAAGGACGAAGTCTGGGCCGACTACCAGAAAAGCACCGGTCGCAACTGGGCCGACCGCGAAGACTTCGACGACGCCATCGACTTCGTCGGCTGGTACATGGACAAGACCACCTCGATCAACGGCGTGTACAAATACGACGCCTATAACCAATACCTGAACTACCACGAAGGCTGGGGCGGCTTCCGCAACAAGACCTACGCCAGCAAAGCCTGGCTACCGCCGACCGCGCGCAAAGTGCAGAACCGTTCGGATCTGTATGCGCAGCAATATGCCGGCTGCAAGGAAGACCTCAATCGCGGGTTCTGGAGCCGGTTCTGGCATTGGTTGTAGAAGCCCTTCGCGAGCAGGCTCGCTCCCACAGGACCTTAGTGAACGCCGATTTTGTCTACACCCGAGAAACCTGTGGGAGCGGGCTTGCCCGCGATGGCAATCTCCCAAACACCATCAACGTCTATGAAAGGCCCGATTTCACTGGCCCAAACCGCCCTCCTAAGGGTTTTCCCTATGGCATCAAGGCCCCACACCTACGCCATTTGCGCCTTGAATGAGGCCGTCTAATCCTGCAACATCCATCACCTGCTTATTCAACGGACGGAATTCAAGGCATGCTGGACGCCAATGCAACCCACATCACCCTCTCGATCGAAGACGCCAACGCCGACCTGCAAGTCCTCAGCTTCACCGGTCGCGAAGCCCTCAACGAACCGTTCCGTTTCGACCTCGAACTGGTCAGCGCCCGCCCCGACCTGAAGCTCGAAGAGCTGCTGCACAAGCGCGCCTGCCTGACGTTCGGCGCCACCGGCGAAGGCAAGATTCACGGTCAGGTCTATCGCATCGAGCAGGGCGACTCCGGCAAGACCCTGACCCGCTACAGCATCAGCCTGATGCCGCAACTGGCCTATCTGCAGCACAACCATGATCAGCAGATCTTCCAGCAACTGACGGTGCCGAAAATCATCGCCCAGGTGCTGGAAGATCGCGGCATTCTCTCTGACGCCTACAGCTTCCAGCTCGGCGCCGAGTACCCGGAGCGTGAGTATTGCGTGCAATACGATGAGTCCGACCTGCACTTCATCCAGCGTCTGTGCGAAGAGGAAGGCATTCACTTTCACTTCCAGCACAGCAGCAGCGGCCACAAACTGGTGTTCGGCGACGATCAGACGGTGTTCCGCAAACTGAAGCCGGTCAGCTACCAGCAGGACTCCGGCATGGCTGCGGAGAAACCGGTGATCAAGCGCTTCAACCTGCGCCTGGAAACCCGTACCACCCGCGTCAGCCGTCGCGACTACGATTTCGAAAAACCCAAGCTGCTGCCCGAAGGCGCGGTCAAATCCGAATTCGCCCCCGACCTGGAAGACTACGATTACCCCGGCCGCTTCACCACCCGCGAGCGCGGCAAGTTCCTCTCGACCCGCGCCCTCGAACGCCATCGCAGCGACTACAAACTCGCCGAAGGCAAAGGTGATGAACCGACGCTGACCAGCGGCCATTTCCTCACGCTCGCCGAACACCCGCGCGCCGAGTGGAACGACCTCTGGCTGCTGCTGGAAGTCTTCCACGAAGGCAAACAACCGCAAGTGCTCGGCGAAAACGTCACCAGCGACGTCACCGACAACAAAAGCGATTTCCATCAGGGCTACCGCAACAGCTTCCTCGCCACCCCGTGGGACGCGCACTACCGCCCTGCCCTCGAACACCCGAAACCGAAAGTCCTCGGCAGCCAGACCGCCGTCGTCACCGGCCCTGCCGGTGAAGAAATCCACTGCGACCAGTACGGCCGCATCAAAGTGCAATTCCACTGGGACCGCGACGGCCAGTCCGACGACAAAACCACCTGCTGGATGCGCGTCGCCAGCGGCTGGGCAGGCAGCGCCTACGGCGGCATCGCCATCCCGCGCATCGGCATGGAAGTCCTCGTCACCTTCCTCGAAGGCGACCCCGACCAGCCCCTCGTCACCGGCTGCCTGTACCACAAGGAAAACGTCGTCCCCTACGACCTGCCCGCCAACAAGACCCGCAGCACCTTCAAAACCCTCAGCTCCCCGGGCGGCAAGGGCTACAACGAATTCCGCATCGAAGACAAGACAGGCGCCGAACAGATCTACATCCACGCCCAGCGCGACTGGGACGAAAACATCGAACACGACCAGAAAATCCGCGTCGGCAACGAACGGCATGACACTGTTGAAGCGAATGTGTTGAGCGAGTTCAAGGTTGAAGAGCATCGGATCACTCATCTGGACCGGATCAGCGAAATGCGCGCGGATGATCACCTGACAGTGGGTGTGACGCAGCATGTGAAGGTGGGGACGGGGCAGTTTGTTGAGGCCGGGACGGAGATTCACTATCACGCGGGTGACAAGGTGGTGATTGAGGGCGGCATGGAGCTCACGGCCAAGGCTGGCGGGAGTTTTGTGAAGGTTGATGCCGGTGGTGTCACGATTAGCGGCGCTGAGGTGAAGGTGAATACCGGTGGTGCGCCGGGGGTGGGGACTGGGATCGGGATTCTGGCGCCGTTGATTCCAGGGCTCGCGGCGGTGGACGCCGCCGGCAGACTGATGGATACAGCCAAAGCCAATCCGACGTGGCTTGAACTGAATTTGCATTACGACAACCTTGAGCCTGTCCCTGGTGCCTCTTATCGCGTTGAGTTTGCAGACGGTTCAACTCGCGAAGGTGTGCTGGACGATGACGGTTTTGCCCGCCTTGAGGACGTCCCGAAAGGCCCGGCCAAGGTTTATTACGGCGAGGACCCGCGGCCGTTCACCCGTGAAAGCGTAGCGGTCGTGCAGAACTCGGATGAAAAGGTTAACGAAGACCTGCGCAAACTCGGGCTCGACCCGAATCAGGTCGATTTACAGGCACTAGTAGAGAAAGCCGCAGGGAGGCTGACATGAGCGAGGCAGTAGCTGAAAGCGCAAACGACGGTGGCGAAGACCGTAGCGCCGCCTATCAAGAGGCTGCAGTCGAACTGGCGAAAGGTATCGCGCTGGGCGCAGTGCCATTTCTGGGACAAGCCATCGACGCCTACGACACCATCGAATCCTCCATCGTCCTCTACAACGCAGAGTCGACCGATGGAAAGGAAAATGCGCAATTCGACCTGCTGATGGCCGTCATCGGCTGGATCCCCGGTCCCGGCGACGGCCTGAAAAAGAGCCTGCGAATCGTCAACAAAGACCCACAACGGTACGCCCCGGTGTTGTTCGACCTGCTGCGCTTCGTTCTGCAAGAGTGCGGCATCAAAACCAGCCCGGAAGAACTGCTCAAGCAGATATTCGACGCCGGCAAGCTGCGCGCCGAACTCGACGAAATCATCACCGGCGTAAAAGGCTCTTCGACTTTTCAAAGCCTGCCCAACTGGGCAAAGACCTCAGTCGTCACCGTCCTTGCCGCCTCCCGCGACAACATGCCGGCCATGGTCGGAATTGTTGAAAAGCGCTTGGTCAAATGGAAAGGCATGCAGCGCAACAGCTCTGCTGCCTCCTCCGGTTCAAGCCATCCGAAAAGAGCGGAAAAGCCTGCGAACAAAGATGCCGCCGTTGCAACCAAAGGCACAGACGGTGCCAGTGGCACTCACTCCAATCAGGTCGAAGCCTCCAAAGTTGGTCTTCAGGCTCCTTCCAGCATTTTGAACGAGGGCTTGGGTGTCAGCGGCGAGCACATCGCCGATTACATCTTTGCCGTGGAGTTTGGCTGGGGCAAGGACTGGGATGGGCACGACAAGGGCGCTGACGGTAAGTGGCTTGAGGGAGTGCCAAGCGCAAGCAAGTTGGGGAAACTTTCGGCGGGCGGCAGTCCCAAGGCCAAACATGTGTTGTACAAGCTCACGGACGGTGCTAACGGCACCGGGATAGACGCGGTTTGGCGGGCTAATCCCGCAAACAATGGCGGCGAAAAGTTCGCCATTGTAGAGGCAAAGGCAAGCCGTGATGAAGATGCACCGAAGTTCATGCGGAAACTGAATAATACGAGAAAGCCGGGGGTCGCATCGAAGTTAGGCGTTTCTGGGCTCTCGGAACCGAGTGAACTCATAGAACCTGCCGAAAACGCCGAACCCACAGCCATCGCAGCAACCAAGAGAAAAATCAACAAAGGCAAGAAACAAACTCACGCCCAAAAAAGTGAAAAACCCACAACTAAAAAAACGAAAAGAATACTCGTGCAGATGAGTGACGAATGGATTGAGGAAAATCTGGAGAAAGCGGTATCGGGATATTCGCTACAACTGCAAATAGCTGGCTCATATAGTCGCCATTTGTTTTACACCCCTCTCTACCACATCAGCTCCAGCCCTAAGGAACACGCTAGCGCTCGCCTTAACAATACAAACGAATCGACTCATGAAAACCATAAAGCGTTCCACTATTCGGAAGCTGAAGTGAAGAGCTTTGTCAATAAACGTAAAAAATCACTAACAAAGAAATATGGCGCAATAGATTCGCTTAAGCTAGAGGTGTAAAAAATGACTAAAAGACAAAAATTCTTTAGCGAAGCTCATTATAAAAACTTTTTACGAGAGCACGACGAAGCAACTGAGCTTCTGAAAACCACTATATTCAAATCCGACACTCCAGAAGGCGAACAAACAATCCGCGCGAGATTTATTCAGCGTTTGGCACTCCGAAAGTTGACCGCGACTTATACGGCGGGAGAAGAGATTCAGTCTTTGATTCCCCTCCTTGAAAATTTAGTTGAGAAGTATGAGCTTAGGCAGGCCACGCTAGCGAAATCTGAAAACCTACCCGAAATATCACCGTTAGCCATTGATGATTGGGCGCATGAATATGAAGAATGCGTGCAAGTTATTAGTCTTTGTATTTTGCTTCATCGCACAGACCTCCTTAAACGATTCGTAAGACTGCTCGACAATGCGGGATATGCCGGTGACGACACATTATATGAAGACTTGCTCTGCAAAATCCTGCCTGACCGAACAGATGTAGATCAGTGGTATCACGAGGTTTATTCTCCTCTAATTCAAGCGATTTATGCAGATACAGGAGAACAAGCTTCGGACCTTCTCAAGAAATTCTGTAGTCAATGGTATCCAGCTTTCAAACAGGCCCCTTGGCATGACACCCACCTTCAGGGAGAGGAAGGAAACTATGTTGGATACTGGGCTTTCGAAGCTGGAGCTGTTGCTTTTCTATACGGTATCAACGACAGCAAAATAAATCACATGGTTTATCCAAAGGATCTAGTTGAATACGCCCGCAACTATCAACCCACCAATAATTCTCAGGTCTCGCGAATCGACGGCGGCCAACCCAGCAGTAGAACTGGTTACTGGTTCACTCCTGCGAAATCTGACTCAAGACAACATTT
>NZ_RAZO01000511.1:0-1386 GCF_004307535.1 Pseudomonas sp. Sample_9 | reverse complement strand
AAGATGCACCGAAGTTCATGCGGAAACTGAATAATACGAGAAAGCCGGGGGTCGCGTCGAAGTTAGGCGTTTCTGGCCTCACTGAACCGAGTGAGCTGATAGAACCGGTGGAAAGCAGTGAAGGCGCATCTCCCGCTACAAACAAAACCAGAGTAAGCACCGGCAAACACAAAACTACCACTGGCAGAAGTGAAATTCCGTCACAGACGCAGAAAAGAAAAATACTTGTTCAGATGAGCCGGGAATGGATTGAAGAAAACCTAGGGAAATCTGTGGGAGTTACGATAGCTTACCAAGTACCGAACTCGTATAGCCGACACCTGTTTTATACGCCGCTTTACCATGCCAGCATGAGCCCTAAGGAGCATGCTGCTGCGCGTTTGAACAACTCAGACGATATGTCTCACCTCAATCACAAGGCCTTTCATTACGGCGAGCAGGAAGTAAAGACCTTTGTGAATAAACGTAAAAAATCATTAGCTAAAAAGCACGGTGCACTATCGTCACTCAAGATTGAGGCATGACCATGAAACGGCAAAAATTTTATAGTGATAACCACTTCAAAATCTTCCTGAAAGCATACGACGACGCTATAGAATTTTACCGCACAAGAAAATTCCAGTCTGATTCCGTTGAAGAAGAAGAAATGCTTCGCGCTAGATTTTTTCAACGCATGAGCCTGAACAAGTTATTAGCCTCCTACACTGCCGGCGTAGCGATTCCCGAACTATCTGTCATACTTGAAGAACTGGTTAGCAAGTATGAAGAATGGCAAAGCAAGCTGGAAATCAATGAAAACATCTCCAACATCTCTCCTTTAGCGATTGGCGATTACGCATACCAATACGAAGAGTGCGTGCAAGTTATAGGCTTTTGCGTGCTACTTCATCGGACAGACCTTCTCAAACGTTTCGTGGCGTTGATAGACAACGCAGGCTATGAAGGCACCGATACACTATACGAAGACTTACTCAGCAAACTCATATCGGAAAGACACGATATCGATCAGTGGTATCACGACGTCTATTCTCCGCTTGTTCAAGCCATTTATTCAAATACTAAAGAAGAGGCTGCAGATCATCTGAAAAAATACTGCAACCAATGGTATGTGGCATTCCGAGATGCACCTTGGCACGATGCTCATCATCAAGGCGAGGACGGGAGTTATGTAGGATATTGGGCCATCGAAGCAGGAGCCATCGCATTTTTATATGGCATAGACGACAGCAAAATAGACCACATGGTTTATCCAAAGGATCTAGTTGAATACGCCCGCAACTATCAACCAACCAATAATTCTCAGGTCTCGCGAATCGACGGCGGCCAACCCTGCAGTAGAACTGGTTACTGGTTCACTCCTGCGAAATCTGACTCAAGACAACATTT
>NZ_RAZO01000429.1:0-15240 GCF_004307535.1 Pseudomonas sp. Sample_9 | reverse complement strand
GCAAGGTGGCAAAGCGGCAGTTAGCGTGCAAAAAACGCCATTTGCCGGAAAAAACTTCTTTGTATCGGTGAATGAAGCATCTTTGTATCGGTGAATGATGCATCTGTGGCGAGGGGATTTATCCACGCTGGCCGCGAAGCGGCCCCGCTTTAAATGAAAGGGCCTGCTGCGCAGGCCAACGGGGATAAATCCCCTCGCCACAGATAAATCCCGCTTGCCACAGATAAATCCCTCGCCACAGATCCTGCGTAGAATGGCGTTCTGATTGAAACGTTGAGGTCGCAGTGGTGGATTTACAGCAGGGCTTCGTCCTGACCCGGCATTGGCGCGATACGCCTGCCGGCACCGAAGTCGAGTTCTGGCTGGCAACGGACGCCGGGCCGCGCCGCGTGCGTCTGGCGCATCAGCCGTCGGTCGCGTTTATTCCCGCCGCACAGCGAGAAGCGGCCGAGCGTCTGCTGCACGATGAAAAGAATGTAGAGCTGCGACCGTTGGCCTTGCTCGATTTTCAGCATCGTCCGGTGCTCGGTCTGTATTGCCAGCAGCACGGCCAGTTGATGCGCCTCGAAACCGCGCTCAACCGCGCCGGCGTCGACGTCTTTGAAGCCGACGTGCGCCCGCCGGAACGCTATCTGATGGAGCGCTTCATCACCGCGCCGGTGCTGTTTGGCGGCACCCCGGATGCTGACGGCGTACTGATCAACGCCCAGCTGAAACCCGACCCCGATTACCGGCCGAAGCTGCGCCTGGTCTCGCTCGACATTGAGACCACTGAAAACGGCGAGCTGTATTCCATCGCGCTGGAAGGCTGTGGCGAGCGCCAGGTGTACATGCTCGGCACGCCGAATGGCGATGCCAGCATTGTCGATTTCGACCTTGAATACTGCGATTCGCGCACGCTCATTCTGAAGAAGCTCAACGACTGGTTCGCCCGCCACGACCCCGACGCGATCATTGGCTGGAACGTTGTGCAGTTCGACCTGCGCATCCTTCACGAACACGCCCGGCGTCTCGGCGTGCCGCTGAAGATCGGTCGTGGCGGCGAAGAAATGCAGTGGCGCGAGCACGGTAGCCGCAATCACTACTTCGCCTCTGCAGCGGGGCGGCTGATCATCGATGGCATCGAGTCGTTGCGTTCGGCGACCTGGAGTTTTCCCTCGTTCAGCCTGGAAAACGTCGCGCAGACCCTGCTCGGCGAAGGCAAGGCGATCAACAATCCGTACCAGCGCATGGACGAGATCAACCGCATGTTCGCCGAGGACAAACCGGCGCTGGCCAAATACAACCTCAAGGACTGCGAGCTGGTCACGCGGATCTTCGCCAAGACCGAACTGCTGACGTTTTTGCTTGAACGCGCCAGCGTCACCGGTTTGCCGGCCGACCGCAGCGGCGGTTCGGTCGCCGCGTTCACCCATTTGTACATGCCGTTGATGCACCGCCAGGGCTTCGTTGCACCCAATCTGGGCACCAATCCACCGCAGGCCAGCCCCGGCGGGTTTGTCATGGATTCACGGCCGGGGCTTTACGAATCGGTGTTGGTGCTCGATTACAAAAGCCTCTACCCGTCGATCATTCGCACCTTTCTGATCGACCCGGTGGGCTTGATCGAGGGCCTGCAACACCCGGACGACGCTGACTCGGTAGCGGGTTTTCGTGGCGCACGCTTCTCGCGCACCCGCCATTGCCTGCCGTCCATCGTGGCGCGAGTGGCCGAAGGGCGCGAAACCGCCAAGCGCGAGCACAACGCGCCGCTGTCCCAGGCGCTGAAAATCATCATGAACGCCTTCTACGGTGTGCTCGGCTCCAGCGGTTGCCGTTTTTTCGATACCCGGCTGGCCTCGTCGATCACCTTGCGCGGCCACGAAATCATGTTGCGCACTCGCCAGTTGATCGAAGAGCAGGGCCACGCCGTCATTTACGGCGACACCGATTCAACCTTCGTCTGGCTGCGCAGTCTGCATGGTCAGGAAGAAGCAGCGCAGATCGGCCATGCGCTGGTCAAGCACGTCAACGATTGGTGGCGCGCCCATGTGTGCGAGGAATACGGGCTGGAAAGCGCGCTGGAATTACAGTTCGAGATTCACTACAAGCGCTTCCTGATGCCGACGATTCGCGGCGCGGAGGAGGGCAGCAAGAAGCGCTACGCCGGCCTCGTCACCCGCGCCGATGGCAGCGAGGAAATGGTCTACAAGGGCCTGGAAACCGTGCGCACCGACTGGTCGCTGCTGGCCCGGCAATTTCAGCAGGAGCTGTATGAGCGGATTTTTCAGCGCAAGCCGTACCAGGATTACGTCCGCGATTACGTGCGCAAGACCCTCGCCGGCGAGTTCGACGATCGGCTGATCTACCGCAAACGTCTGCGCCGCACCCTCGACGATTACGAACGCAACGTACCGCCGCATGTACGCGCGGCGCGGCTGGCCGACGAATACAACGCCGAGCAGGGGCGGCCCCGGCAGTATCAGAACGGCGGCTGGATCAGCTACGTCATCACCCTGGCCGGCCCGGAGCCGCTGGAAGTACGCCGCGCCGCCATCGACTACGACCACTACATCACGCGACAGCTGCAACCGGTGGCGGACGCGATTCTGCCGTTTGTCGACGACGACTTCTCAACCCTGATCGGTGGGCAACTGGGCCTGTTTTGAATCGAGCAGTTGCAGCGTCCATTCATCGAGAATGCCGTGGAAGTACCGCTCCAGCGCCTGATGGAACAGACTGTCCTCGGCGCTGAACTGGGCGAACAGGGTCATCGAAGAATGAAATTTCAAGTCATCGGGATGGCCAAACATTTCTGCAATCGAGCGCTGCGGCACATTCAGCACCAGTTGCGTGCAGGTGCGTAGCCGCGCCCCGAGCAGGTCGTGGGCCAGATAGGCCTGGGCTTCTTCGGCTGAACCAATCGCAAAGCGGCGGGCCATTTCGCTGCCGCCCAATCCGGCGAACTGCGGGAAGACGAACCACATCCAGTGGCTGCGCTTGCGGCCCGTCTCGAGTTCACGCTGGACCCGTTCGAACACCGGGTCCTGTGCCTGGACAAAACGTTGCAGGTTGTACGGGTCGTGCAGATCTGTGCTTCTCATGGCGAAGCCCTCGCGGTCGGCAGCTCAGACCATGGCCAGCCGCTGCTTGCGTTGAGGCGCCGGGAACACTTTGTCCAGCGCCGCCAGATCCCCGGCGTCCAGTTGCAACTGCGCCGCCTCGGCATTGAGTTGCACATGCTCGGGGCGCACAGCCTTGGGAATCGCAATCACACCGTCCTGGCGCAGGAGCCACGCCAGGGAAATCTGCGCCGGGGTGGCGTTGTGACGGCTGGCAATGTCTTGCAGAACCGGCTCGGCGAGCATCGCGCCGCCCTGGCCGATCGGACAGTAAGCCATCAACGGCAGGCGCTGATGCTGGCACCACGGCAGCAAATCGAATTCGATGCCGCGCTCCTCGAGGTTGTAAAGCACCTGATTGGTGGCGCAGGCCGAGCTGGAGAGTTCTTCGAGGTCGTCGACATCGAAATTCGACACACCCCAACGGCCGATTTTGCCGTCCTCGCGCAGGCGTTCGAAGGCTTCGACGGTTTCCTCCAGCGGATACTGACCGCGCCAGTGCAGCAGATACAGATCAATGTAGTCGGTGCCGAGCCGACGCAAACTGCGCTCGCAGGCTTGCGGGATGCCCTGGCGGCTGGCGTTGTGCGGGTAGACCTTGCTGACCAGAAAGACTTGATCGCGCAGACCGGCGATGGCTTCGCCGACCACCGTTTCGGCACCGCCCTCGGCGTACATCTCAGCGGTATCGATCAGGCTCATGCCCAGCTCGATGCCGCTGCGCAGCGCCGCCACTTCACGGCTGCGCGCCGAACGATCCTCACCCATGCGCCAGGTGCCCTGACCAATTACGGGAACCTGCACGCCGGCCAACTCAAGGGTACGCATTCAAACCTCCTGCCTTAAAGAGTCGATATCTTTAGTGGGCAGCAGGAGAGAGCAAGGGTTCCCGGAAGGAAGGGGGAGTCAAGGATGAAACCGGATCAATTGTGGTCAGGGAATCTTGTGGTGAGGGGATTTGTGGCGAGGGGATTTATCCCCGCTGGGCTGCGAAGCAGCCCCGATCCTGCAACACGCGTTGTATCAGACAGCGTTCTATTGCAGGTTTTTGGGGCCGCTTCGCATCCCAACGGGGATGAATCCCCTCGCCACAGGGGGTGCATGGCAGGTTACTTGGCGGAGAACTTCAGGATCACGCTGTGGGCATAGGTCTGCCCCGGATCAAGCCGCGTGCTCGGGAAGTCTGGCTGGTTCGGCGAGTCCGGGTAGTGCTGGGTCTCGAGGGTGAACGCGCCCCAGTGTGGATAAACCTTGCCGCCCTTGCCCTTGACCGTGCCGTCAAGGAAGTTGCTGGTGTAGAACTGCACGCCCGGCTCGCTGGTGAACAGTTGCAGGACGCGTCCGGATTGCGGATCGCTGACTTCGGTGGCGAGCTTGCTGACATCGCCCTTGGTGTCCAGCGCCCAGTTGAAATCGAAGCCGCCCTGTTTCGGCTCGGCGAATTTCAGCTGCGGATGATCAGCCTTGATGTGCGTGCCGATCGCCGTCGGTTTGCTGAAGTCCATCGGCGTACCGGCCACAGGCGCCAACTCGCCGGTCGGGATCAGCTTCGCGGTGACCGGCGTGTAATGGCTGGAGTTGATCATGGCGACTTGCTTGAGAATATCGCCATTGCCGGCGCCGGCCAGGTTGAAGTAACTGTGGTTGGTCAGGTTGAGCACGGTCGGTTTGTCGGTGCTGGCCTTGTAGTCGATGCGCAGTTCGTTGTTGTCGGTCAGGCGATAGGTGACTTCGGTGGTCAGATTGCCTGGGAAGCCCATCTCGCCGTCGGCCGAGAAGTAGGTCAGGGTTACGCCAACCGAATCCTTGTCCTTGGTTTCCTTGGCCTTCCAGACTTTCTTGTCGAAACCTTCGGGGCCGCCGTGCAGCGCGTTGGATTTGTCGTTCTGCGGCACTTGATAGCGTTTGCCATCGAGTTCGAAAGCACCTTCGGCCAAACGGTTGCCGAAGCGGCCGATGGTCGCGCCGAAGTACGCGGTGCCTTTCTGATAGCCCTGCACATCGTCAAAACCCAAGACGATGTCGTCGAACTTGCCGTGTTTGTCAGCAACTTTCAGCGCTTGCAGGGTCGCGCCGTAGGTGATGACGGTGGCTTGCATGCCGTGGCTGTTGCGCAGGATGTACTGTTCGACAGGCGTGCCGTCATTGGTTTTGCCGAAGGCTTTGTGTTCGGCGGTCAGGCCCGCCGCGTTGGCGGAAAGGGTAGCGATCATCAGGGACAGTCCGAGGCCGGAGAGCAGGTGACGGGATTGAAGCATGGTTGACCTTCCTTTTTGTTGTTGTTTTAAACACCGCGGTCCCCTGTAGGAGCTGCCGCAGGCTGCGATCTTTTGATTGTGATTTTTGAAAGCAAGATCAAAAGATCGCAGCCTTCGGCAGCTCCTACACATAACTAGTCATGCTATTTGTGGGGCTGAACAGGATTTATAGCGGATTTACATGTATTGGCAAATATAAAGTCCGACTAATTGACGGATCGCCTATCGCCGAAGGTCGGCTAACTGCTCAGGCACTGCACTTTTTCGCAATCGGCGGCTCTATGCATGGCCAGGATGCGGTGACTCCCGCCGCACAGGAATGTGCCTGTCCGAGACTTCATGCCGAGTGTTTTTGCCCTGATCACCGCCACTCACCGCCGCCCGTGCCTGCTATTGGCCTGCCTGTTGTCGCTGTTGCTCAGCGGCTGCAGCCACCAGAACGGCAACGGATTCTTCAATCAGATGCGTGAAGGGCAGCCGCAGGAATTTCTGCAGACCAGCGTCGACCGCATGGCCACCCTGGCGATGCGCGACAACCTCGACAGCCTCTATCGATTGATGGGCAAGCTCTACTTGCGCAACCCGGAAGAGCTGCGCAAATCCGGCTTCCTCACTGTCAATGCTGCGGTGAAGCAAGTGCGTCTCGCTGTCGAGCAACAGCAGCCGTTGCCCGTGCTGGGCGGGCGCAAGGACCTGGCGGCGCTGAGCTATGCGATGAGCCCGGAATTCCTCGGCGACCGCGTCGGCGCGTTCATCTATGCGATCGGCAGCATGCTGGTCACCGCCCACGGCAATCGCACCGAGTTCTACATGACCGACGCGATCAACCCGACGTTCGTGCACAACGCCGCGCGCAACATCGAAAAAGCCATGTGGATTTTGTCGCAACGACAAAACAAGGAAGGCCAGCCGTTGCTGTTCTCCAACGAAATCTCGGAGGAGGGCAGCAACCTCAGCTTCGCCACCGAATTCAGCAAAATCGTCGCGCGCCTGGATCTGCTCACGCAGATGCTCGATGAGCGTTATCGCAGGATCGGCCTGAATTACGCGCAGAGTCTGCTGTTCTTGAATTTCCTGCCGGTGCAGTGAGCCTTGCAGACCACTGTGGGAGCGAGCCTGCCCGCGAAAGCGCCGGATCATTCAAATCATCGGATGCTGACCCACCGCCTTTCCGAGCAGGCTCGCTCCCACAGGGATCTGCAGTGAGTTCGATATGGCATAACGATAGACCGCATCGATATATGTGGTTATAAGAAAAATCGCTATGCTGCGGGCCAGATTTTCCTGTCGTTTTCTGGACGTTTGAATGGAATTGGCAAATTTCGGCCTGGTGATTGCCGGGCTGGTGGTGGGCTTTATCGTAGGCATGACCGGTGTCGGCGGCGGTTCGTTGATGACGCCGATCCTGCTGTGGTTCGGCATCAACCCGGCGACGGCGGTAGGTACCGACCTGCTGTACGCCGCGATCACCAAATCCAGCGGCGTCCTCGTTCACAGGAAGAACAAGAACATCGACTGGGCCATCACCGGCTGGCTGACCCTCGGCAGTGTGCCGGCCGTGGCCATGACCCTGTGGTTCCTCAGCACTCTCCACACCGCGCCGGACGCGATGAACGCCATCATCAAACAGGCGCTCGGCTTCGTCCTCTTCGCCACCGCCCTGGCAATCTTCTTCAAGAAACGCTTGCTCGAATTCGCCCACAAACGCGCGGGTGGCAACTACAACCCGAGCGGTTCGCGCCTGAATATCATGACGGTGATCACCGGTCTGATCCTCGGCACCATGGTCGCCCTGACCTCGATCGGCGCCGGCGCACTGGGCACCGTCGCCTTGTTCATCCTCTACCCGCTACTGCCAACCCGCCGCCTGGTCGGCACCGAAATCGCCCACGCCGTACCCCTGACCCTCGTTGCCGGCCTCGGCCACGCAAGCATGGGCAACATGGACTGGGGCGTGCTGGGCTTCCTGCTGATGGGCTCGCTGCCCGGCATCTGGCTCGGCAGCCACCTGACCGGACGCATCTCCGACGAAGTCCTGCGCCCGTGCCTGGCGACGATGCTGGTGTTGATTGGTTATAAGTTGGCGTTCTGAGTCAGCCTGGAGCAAACACTTCCAATGCAGCGGCCGTAGGGATGTGCCGATGATCGCTTGCGTCATGTTGCGCAAAGTTCTCCCTGACCTAAGCTTCTGACAGGGCAATGCCTTTTTGCCAGACAACGCCGGAACAATCGCCACGATGCGCAATCAGTAGTGCGTGGATATCAAAAGGAGATGCGCATGCTCATCAGGTCCCTGACCCTGACCCTCTTGCTGGCAATCGCTGGCCCCCTGTTCGCCGCCGACAGCGATTCACCCCTGGCCGGGGACGTGGGCCGCGCCCGCCCGCTGATCGTGATTGCGCAAAGCACCGTCGACCCGGTGTGGCTGAGCCTGAAAAAGTCACTGGAAGACCCGGCCAACAAAAAGGGCGTCACCGACCGCAACATCAAGGTCTACACCATCCTCAGCATGTCCGGCCAGCTCGACGGCAAGGACATGGGCCAGCAGGACACCATGGCCCTGCTGCGTTCGCTGAAGCTCGGCGCGGGGGCTTATCCAAAAGTGTTCTTGGTGGGCAAGGACGGCGAAACCAAGCTTTCCGCCTCGGGTGATGAAGCCAAGGCATTGAGCCTGGCGAAAATCTTCGAAACCATCGACGCCATGCCCATGGCCGAAAAAGAAGCCGCCGCTGCGGCCGCCGCCGCACAAACGCCTGCCGCCACCGAGCCGGAACCGGCCAAAGGCGCGAAGGGCGGCAAACCGGCGAAACCGAGCAAACCGCCGCAGATGCCGGATGATTGATTGCGCGTTGACTGAATGAAGCAAAATTCCTGTGGGAGTTGGCAAACCAGCTCCCACATTTTTTTGTGAAATTCATAGTTCAAATGTGGGAGCGAGCCTGCTCGCGAAAGCGGTTTTTCAGGCGCTGAAAGGTGACTGATCGAGCGCATTCGCGAGCAGGCTCGCTCCCACAAGTCATCTTCTGATCGAAAGTTGTTGCAGTCTGCGACACCTCCAACGTTAACCGAGTGAAAACCCGATCCTGTAGAAGCTGCCGCAGGCTCGGGCCGCGATCGGACGATCTCTCACTCCTAATCCGCCAACGCCGCGAAAACCGTATGCGCAATCTTCACCCGTTCGGCATTCGGGTAGTTCTTGTTGGCCAGAATCACGATGCCCATGTCTCGCGACGGCACGAACGCCACATACGCGCCGAAGCCCCGCGTCGATCCGCTTTTGTTGAACAGCACATTGGCCGGTTCAGCTTGCGGTGGGGTCAGCCACTCGACTTTGTGCGGCTCCATGGCCATGGGGGTCGAGTTGCCGTTTTGCAGTTTTTCCAGGCTGATCGGGTAGGCGTAGCGTTCCCAACCGAGGCCTTGGGTCATGTCGCCGACGCGGTAATAACCGATGTGGGTGTTGGCGATGGCTTGGTGCAGATCAGGCGCAAGGCTGGCCGGTTGCAGCTGTGCCTGGACGTAACGCAGCAGGTCGGCGGCGCTGGTTTTGATGCCGTAGGCTTCGGCGTCGAGGGCGCCGGGGCTGACGCGTACCGGTTGGTCGGCGCTGTCGTAGCCTTGGGCGTAAAGCTTCGACTGCGCTGGCGGCACGCTGAGGAAGGTGTGCTGCAAGCCGAGTTTTGGCAGCAGGGTTTGCGTCATTGCCTGGTCGAACGGCTGGCCGAGGCTTTTCGCCGTCAGGTAGCCGAACAGGCCCAGGCTCGGGTTGGAATACAGGCGATGGCTGCCGGCGGGAAACTGCGGTTTCCATTGTTGGTAATAGCCGAGCATCCTGTCGGAAGAGTCCGCCTCAGCGGGGAATTGCAACGGCAGTCCGCCGGCGGTGTAGGTGCCCAGTTGCAGCACGCTGATGTTGTCGAAGGCGCTGCCCTTGAGCTCCGGCCAGAGTTGGCTGGCCTTGCTCGACAGGTCGAGTTTGCCTGTGGCCTGGGCGTAACCGGCGAGGGTGGCGGTGAAGGTTTTACTCACCGAGCCGACTTCGAAGAGGGTGTTTTCGCTGACCTTTTGCCCGGTGTCTTTAGCGGCGACCCCGTAGCTAAAGTAATGCGCCTGGCCATTCAGCGTGATCGCTACGGTCAGCCCCGGGATGTTGTTTTGCTGCATCACCGGGGTGACTGCTTGGCTGACCAGTGCCTGCAATTGCGCATCCGTCGGCGTTGCGGCATGACAGGTAACGCTGCCGAAGAACAGTGCGAAAGCGCTGTAGGAAAAGACCTTTCTCGGTTCTAAGGAACACATGATTGAATCACTCTCCATGAGTGTCGATTGTTGTATCCCGCTACACTGCGGGTGATTTTTCATCGGACGGCCGATCAGCGCGGTTAATTTAGGCACTTCGCCGGACCTCGACAAACGATGAAAACTCGCACGAGCCATTAGAAAAATTTGGGATAGGCCATGATCCGACCGCAACTGCCGCTTAACGCTCTGCGCGCATTTGAAGCTTCGGCACGTCATTTGAGTTTTACCCGTGCTGCCGTCGAGTTGTGCGTGACACAAGCGGCGGTCAGCCATCAGGTCAAAAGCCTGGAAGCGCAACTCAACCTGACCCTGTTCAAACGCCTGCCCCGTGGGCTGATGCTGACCAGTGAAGGCGAAACCTTGCTGCCGGTACTCAGCACATCATTCGATCATATTGCGCAGATGCTCGAGCGTCTGGCCGGTGGGCAGTATCGCGACATGTTGACGGTCGGCGCGGTGGGTACATTTGCAGTGGGCTGGCTGTTGCCGAGGCTGGCGGACTTTCGGGGGAAACATCCGCTTATAGATTTACGCCTGTCGACCAATAACAACCGGGTTGACGTGGCGGCGGAAGGGCTGGATTACGCCATTCGTTTCGGTGCTGGCGCCTGGCATGGCATTGAGGCGACACGCTTGCTCGATGCGCCATTGTCGGTATTGTGCGTGCCGGAGATTGCCCGGCAACTGCACGCGCCGGCGGACCTGTTGCAGCAGACCTTGCTGCGTTCCTATCGCACTGATGAATGGCCGGAGTGGTTTCACGCGGCGGGCCTGGCGACGCAGGCCGCGCCACCGCAAAGCATCGTGTTCGATTCGTCGCTGGCAATGATGGAAGCCGCATTGCAGGGCGGCGGCGTGGCGTTGGCGCCGCCGCTGATGTTCGCCCGGCAACTGGCGGCTGATGCGATTTGCCAGCCGTTTGCGATCGAGATCACCACCGGCAGTTACTGGCTGACGCGGTTGCAGTCGCGAGCGGAAACGGTGGCGATGAAAGCGTTCAAAACCTGGCTGCTGCAGATCTCAAGCTGAAAACCGATTTGTAGGAGCTGCCGAAGGCTGCGATCTTTTGATCTTAAAAACAGAATCAAAAGATCGCAGCCTTCGGCAGCTCCTACTCCCACAATTGAAATCAGCGGCGCCTGCTGGATTACCGCACCAGACACGGCCGCTTGTTATCGAATTTCCACCCCGGAATCAGGAACTGCATCGCCACGCTGTCATCCCGCGCGCCGAGGCCCATGCCTTTGTACAGTTCGTGGGCCTTGGCCACTTGATCCATGTCCAGCTCCACGCCCAGCCCGGGTTTTTTCGGCACCTGCACGAGACCATCGACAATCTGCAACGGTGCCTTGGTCAGGCGCTGACCGTCCTGCCAGATCCAGTGGGTGTCGATGGCGGTGATCTCGCCGGGTGCGGCGGCGGCGACGTGGGTGAACATGGCCAGGGAGATATCGAAGTGGTTGTTGGAATGCGAGCCCCAGGTCAGGCCCCACTCGTGGCACATCTGCGCGACGCGTACCGAACCCTGCATGGTCCAGAAGTGCGGGTCGGCCAGCGGGATGTCCACTGACTGCAACTGAATCGCGTGGCCCATTTCGCGCCAGTCGGTGGCGATCATGTTGGTCGCGGTTTTCAGGCCGGTGGCGCGGCGGAATTCAGCCATGACTTCGCGCCCGGAATAACCGTTTTCCGCACCGCACGGGTCTTCGGCGTAGGCGAGTACGTGGTGCTGATCGCGGCACAGACGAATCGCCTCTTTCAGCGACCAGGCGCCGTTCGGGTCGAGGGTGATTCGCGCTTCAGGGAAGCGCTCGGCCAGTGCCGTGACCGCTTCGATTTCGGCATCGCCGCTGAGCACGCCGCCCTTGAGTTTGAAATCCTTGAAACCGTACTTGGCGTGCGCCGCCTCGGCCAGGCGCACGACCGCTTCGGCGGTCATGGCTTTCTCGTGACGCACACGGAACCAGTCGTTGTCGGCGTCCGGTTCGCTGCGATAGGCCAGATCGGTTTCGTGTTGATCACCAACGTAAAACAGGTAACCGAGCATCTTCACTTCATCGCGTTGCTGACCTTCACCGAGCAGCGCCGCCACCGGCACGTCCAGATGCTGGCCGAGCAGGTCGAGGAGAGCGGCTTCCAGGCCGGTGACCGCGTGAATGGTGATGCGCAGGTCGAATGTTTGCAGGCCACGGCCGCCGGCATCGCGGTCGGCGAAGGTCTGGCGCACCTGGTTGAGGATCTTCTGGTAGGTGCCGATGGGGCTGCCGACCACCAGATTGCGCGCGTCTTCCAGGGTCTGGCGAATGCGCTCGCCACCTGGCACTTCGCCGACGCCGGTGTGGCCGGCGTTGTCCTTGAGGATGACGATGTTGCGGGTGAAAAACGGCCCGTGGGCGCCGCTCAGGTTGAGCAGCATGCCGTCGTGACCGGCCACCGGGATCACTTGCATGTCGGTGATGATCGGAGCTTTGGCGGTGTCATGAACAGTCATTGTTGTTTTCCTTGTCGAGACGTAGTCAGGCGTGTTTCGGCGCGGCGTCGGCCACAGCCTTTTCAGCAGCGGGTTTGGGCGTGGTGCGTGCGGCGAAGACGATGATTGCGGCGATGATCGAGGTAGCGGCCAGACCATAGAGGCCGCCCTGAATCGAGCCGGTGTGTTGCTCCAGCAGGCCGAAGGTGGTCGGCGCGACGAAGCCGCCGAGGTTGCCCACCGAATTGATCAGCGCGATCACTGCCGCCGCGATGCGTGCATCCAGATAAGCCTGGGGAATCGGCCAGAACAGCGACGAGGCGGATTTGAAACCCAGTGCCGCAAAGCAGATCGCGACGAAGGCAAAGATCGGCCCGCCAGTGGTGGACATGAACATCCCCGCTGCGGCGATCAACAGGGCAGTGGCGACCCAGGCTTGTTGATGTTTCCACTTCGCCGACAGCGAGGCGAAGGCGTACATGCCGACGATCGACAGCAACCATGGAATCGAGTTGAACAGGCCGACCTGCACGTCGCTGAGTTCGCCCATCTTCTTGATGATGCTCGGCAGCCAGAAAGTCGCCGCATAAATGGTCAGCTGAATGAAGAAGTAGATCAGGCAGAACAGAATGATCTGCCGGTCCTTGAGCAGTTTGCCCAGCGACGGCCGGATCGGCGTCGCGGCTTCACGGGCCTTTTGCTCGTCGTCGATGGCGCTGACCAGCGCATTCTGTTCGGCGCGGCTCAGCCATTTCGCGTCGTGGGGTTTGGCGTCCAGCCAGAACCAGACGAAGACGCACAGGCACACCGAGAACATCCCCTCGATGAAGTACATCCATTGCCAGCCGTGCATGCCCAGCCCATTGATCTGCAGGAGCAGACCGGACAGCGGGCCGGAGATCAGCGAGGCCACGGCCGAGCCGCTGAGGAAAATCGCGATCGCCTTGCCACGCTCGACGCCGGGCAGCCAACGGGTGAAGTAATAAATCACCCCGGGAAAGAAACCGGCCTCGGCGACACCAAGCAGGAAACGCAGGATATAGAAGTGGGTTTCGTTCTGGATAAACGCCATGCAGGCCGCGACTATGCCCCAGGTGAACATGATGCGGGTCAGCCAGATGCGTGCGCCGACTTTTTGCAGAAGCATGTTCGAAGGCACTTCGAACAGCGCGTAACCGATAAAGAACAGCCCGGCGCCGAAGCCGTAGGCGGCAGCACCAATGCCCAGATCGGTTTCCATGTGCGTGCGGACGAAACCGATGTTCACCCGGTCAATGTAATTGACGATGAACATGATCACGAAGAGCGGCAGGACGTGGCGTTTGACTTTGGAGATGGCTGAGGCGAGCGTCGGATCGACGCTGTCCTGCATCCCGGAGATGGAGGTTTTCACTGATGTTTCTCCCACTGATTATTTTTATGCGGGTAGGACTGGTGCTGCGTTGTTGCTAGACATCATACAACTGTAATTTTTTGTCCTACAAGTGGGGAGGGCGATCAAATTCTTCTGATTGTTCGGTTTTTTATGCGAAAACCGGTTTCTAGCTCGTATTCATTGAGTATTTCGCCAGTCGAGCGCAGCGCCTTTTTGAGATATGAATGGTGATGCGTGATGGCTGGCTATCGAAAATATTCGACGTAATTGAGTGTTGTCATACAAGTTGATGGCCCATCGACTGCTAAAACCCATCTCAACCGTCATCCCGCAGTGCTACGATCGGCAAGCCCCGATCACCGGAACCGATCATGCAAGAAGACCTCGACGCGCCCGCGCGCAAACGCACGCACAACCTCGCTCATGACCTGGTGGAAAAGCTCACCCAGAGCATCCTGCTCGGACAACTGTCGCCCGGTGACAAGCTACCGTCGGAGAACTCCATCGTTCAGGAGCACGGCGTCAGCCGCACGGTGGTGCGCGAGGCGATCTCCAAGTTGCAGGCCTCGGGGCTGGTCGAGACGCGCCATGGCATCGGTACTTTCGTGATCGAGCGCGCAGCGGAGCAGGGCCTGCGCCTGAACGTCGATACGGCGCTCGGCGTGCGCAGCATTCTCGAATTGCGCATGGGCCTGGAGACGCAAGCGGCGGCGCTGGCGGCGCAGCGGCGCAGTGAGCAGCAGGTGCAGCAGATGCGTCAGGCGCTGGATGACTATCAACGGCTGCTGGCGAACAACGACAGCTGCGTGGAGGCCGATCGGCGTTTTCATCTGCTGATCGCCGAGGCCACCGGCAACGCTTGTTTCAGCGAGATCATGCAGCACCTGGGCAGTGCGATGATCCCGCGCAATCGCCTGAATGCCGCTGAGCGCGGCGCGGCGGATCTGAGCAAGCTCGGCCACTTGGCCAATCTGGAACACGAGGCGATTTTGAATGCGATCAAGCGCCAGGACGCCGATGCCGCCCGCGCTGCGATGTGGCTGCACTTGACCAACAGTCGCGATCGCTTTATCGCCCAAGGCTGATGCCGCTGGTCTGACGTATCGCACGCCGCCGACGGCCGCGCTTCCAAACAATACGCCCCGGATAATCCGGGCCAGTATTGTGAGGTGCAGCATGGCTGATGACTCGCTTGTTCCCGGTGGCATGGCGCCCACCGACCAGACCCGCCCCGTATCCGGCACCGACGAATCGACCCTGAGCGATCACGACGCACCGCCGGGCATGGACCCGGGGCGCGATCCCCTGAGCGATGCCGACCGACCGGATGACTGGAAGGATCCGCCGGATGACGACGATGTACCGCCGGCGGACGAGCCGACACCGTTGTCGGATGATATGCGCTGAGGTCTGGATTATTCATTGAGTGGGCCGGCCTCTTCGCGAGCAGGCTCGCTCCCACAATGGATGTATGTACGACACAGATCCACTGTGGGAGCGAGCCTGCTCGCGAAGACGGCATCGGCTTCACCAGCAAATCACGGCCATGCTGCGAGTGCCAGACAAAATCGCCAGTCAACCAACACGCAAATCCCGCATCAACAACCCAAAGCGCAAATCCACTGCGACCGGTATTGGCACGTACACCGTATGCCCGTCCCCCGGCGCCACTTCGATCACTTGGCCGCTGACACTCTGCAATTCATGCAGATCAAAATGGAAATTGCCCTTGGG
>NZ_RAZO01000210.1:0-1389 GCF_004307535.1 Pseudomonas sp. Sample_9 | reverse complement strand
ACCACCAAATCAGAGCGAGATTGGATGTGAGCAAGCGAGCCTATAACTTCTGCGCCGGTCCGGCGGCGCTGCCTGAAGCTGTCCTGCAGCGCGCCCAGGGTGAACTCCTTGATTGGCACGGCAAGGGTCTGTCGGTCATGGAAATGAGCCATCGCAGCGATGAGTTCGTGTCCATCGCCACCCAGGCCGAGCAGGATCTGCGTGACCTGCTGAATATCCCGTCGAACTACAAAGTGCTGTTCCTCCAGGGTGGCGCCAGCCAACAGTTCGCGCAGATCCCGCTGAACCTGTTGCCGGAAGGCGGCTCGGCCGACTACATCGACACCGGTATCTGGTCGCAGAAAGCCATCGAAGAAGCCTCGCGCTACGGCCACGTCAACGTTGCTGCCACTGCCAAGCCTTACGACTATTTCGCCATCCCCGGTCAGAACGAGTGGAACCTGTCGAAAGACGCCGCTTACGTTCACTACGCGCCGAACGAAACCATCGGCGGTCTGGAATTCCAGTGGATCCCGCAAACCGGTGACGTGCCGCTGGTCGCCGACATGTCTTCCGACATCCTCTCGCGCCCGGTCGATATTTCGCGATTCGGCATGATCTACGCCGGCGCGCAGAAGAACATCGGCCCGAGCGGCATCGTCGTCAACATCATCCGCGAAGACCTGCTCGGCAAGGCCCGCTCGCTGTGCCCGACCATGCTCAACTACAAGGTCGCGGCTGATAACGGTTCGATGTACAACACCCCGCCGACGTTGGCCTGGTACTTGTCCGGTCTGGTGTTCCAGTGGCTGAAAGAGCAGGGCGGCGTCGAAGCGATTGCCAAGCTCAACGACGTCAAGCAGCGCACGCTGTACGACTTCATCGACGCCAGCGGTCTCTACAGCAACCCGATCAACAAGTCGGATCGCTCGTGGATGAACGTGCCGTTCCGTCTGGCTGACGATCGTCTGGACAAGCCGTTCCTCGCCGGTGCCGACGAGCGCGGCCTGCTCAACCTCAAGGGCCACCGCTCGGTGGGCGGCATGCGCGCCTCCATCTACAACGCCGTCGACATCACCGCGGTCAACGCGCTGGTGGCCTACATGGCGGAATTCGAGAAGGAACACGGCTGATGTCCGAGCAAGAACTCAAGGCACTGCGCGTTCGCATCGACGCTCTGGACACCAAAGTCCTCGAGCTGATCAGTGAGCGTGCGCGTTGCGCCCAGGAAGTCGCCCGCGTGAAGATGGCCTCGCTGGCCGAAGGCGAAGTGCCGGTGTTCTATCGTCCCGAGCGCGAAGCTCAGGTGCTCAAGCGTGTGATGGAGCGCAACCAGGGGCCGCTGGGCAACGAAGAAATGGCGCGGCTGTTCCGCGAAATCATGTCGTCGTGCCTGGCGCTGGAGCAGCC
>NZ_RAZO01000007.1:0-15617 GCF_004307535.1 Pseudomonas sp. Sample_9 | reverse complement strand
ACTACATCGTCGGCAAGGGCCGTTCGGTCGACGATCTGAAGACCACGATCGTGTTTGGGATGTGGTCGATCATTCCGTATTTCGTCTATCTGGCGACGCTGTACGTGATGGTCGACCGCATGCGCCTGGAAGCATCGCTGGCCGTGGCGGCGGTGGCCTGGTTGATGGCGGCGACCGTGTTGGTAACGGTCTGGGTGCGTTTGCACAGCTAAGATCAAAAGCCCATCACCCCAGCCCTCTCCCCGAGGGAGAGGGAGCCGACCGAGGTGTCCTGCGAGGTACATCGACGTGAGACACCGAGTCGACTATGGATCGGTGAAAACCGAGTCGGTTATGGTGGTGTCAACGTGAACGCATTCACCGAATTCATAATCGACTCGGTCATTCAGATCGGCGTAGAGCACAAGACACCTCGGTCAGTCCCCTCTCCCTCTGGGAGAGGGTTAGGGTGAGGGGACTCTTTCTGGCTCACAGCAGATTCCTGCCCACCACCGGCTCGACCCGCGCCCAGTGCGAAGTATCCTCACGATGCGCTTGCAGATAAGGCAGCACCGCCGCCAGCAACGGTTCCTTGAACGCCTCCTGAAAGCGATGCGCCAGCCCCGGAATCAGCTTCAACTGACTGCCCTGAATGTGCGCCGCCAGATGTACGCCGTGCATCACCGGCAGCAGCGGATCAGCCGTGCCATGCACCACCAGCGTGGGCACACGCAATTGATTGAGCAAAGCCACGCGACTGGGTTCAGCAAGGATCGCCATGATCTGCCGTTTGACGCCTTCGGGGTTGAACGCGCGGTCGTAGGACGCCGCCGCCTGTTGCAGCAACGCTTGGCGATCATCAGTCACCGCCGGGCTACCGAGTGCCGCGAGCAGATCGGCCTGCTGCTCCAGCGCCACTTGACGGTTCGGCGCGCCCCGCCGTGAAAGCAATTGCACCAGCGCCGCACTCGGTGCCGGCAAGCCTTCAGCGCCGGAAGTGGTCATGATCAGCGTCAGGCTTTCCACCCGCTGCGGCGCCATCGCCGCCATGTGCTGGGCGATCATTCCACCCATGCTCGCGCCGAGCACGTGGAATTGCTCGACCTTCAACGCCGTCATCAAACCCAGCGCATCGTCGGCCATGTCGGTCAGGCTGTACGGGGCCGAGACCGGCAAACCGAGCTTGTAGCGCAGCACTTCGAAGGTCAGATTGGCCTCGATGGGCGCCTGCCGCCAGGTCGAGAGGCCGACGTCGCGGTTGTCATAGCGGATCACCCGGAAACCCTGCTGACACAGCGCGACTACCACCTCATCCGGCCAATGAATCAACTGGCCCCCCAGGCCCATGACCAGCAACAGCGCCGGGTCTGATGCACGACCGATGCTCTGATAGGCAAGGCTGACCGCAGGCAGATCGGCGTGCTCGGTCGGCACGTTCACATCGCAGCGCCCGGCTGCCAACGAGCCGGCCCCGAACACAAGCGCGGCCAACGCGGCCGCGACTGAAATAAATCTCTTGAACATGAAAAACACCAAAACGCAGCACCCCAGTAGAGCGCGAGTCTGATGAAGTTCGTGCGAGCGCGCTGCCACACTTGCATGACAGTTTGATGAAGAGTGCCGAGCGGTCATGCAGGCGCTGCAAACAATATCCCTGTACCGCCATGCTCCGGCGCAAATTCTTTTGAATGACTTGAACAGGAGCGGATGCCCCGCTCCCCCCTTGCGAGTCATCCACCATGCTCGAACCCCTTACCCTGGATTTGCCGCCAGCGCCCCCGGAGTCGTTCGCTACCTCCCTGGCGCTGCCTGAGTCCATCGACGAAAGTCTTTTGTTACGGGCCAATCAGCACTGGCGCGACAGCAGCAGTGGCCTGCGTGAACTGTTTGCGAGCAGCCCCGCGCTGCGCGATACGATCAACGCTTCGCTGCGACAACACCTGCAACTGGACGGCGAAAAAACCGGATTCGGCTTCATTGCCACCCAAACCCAGCCGGAGCATTTTGTCAGTCTTACCGACGCCTGCGCTTTTGTCGTACAACATTCGGCGCTGGAAACCTCGTTGGACCAGCACTGCCACGTTATCGGCCTGAAGCCTGATCACCCGCTGTACACCCTGAAACCGCTGCAACTGCTGGCCAAACTCAAGCCGCTCGACCCGCAGAGCGCCCACGCCACCCGCTGGGCCGAGTTCTGGGAAGCACGTGCGCCCGGCACCCCGGTTTCGCGACGCACACGCGCCACCGAGCTATACCGATCACATTTCGAAGCGAGCGCTGACGCCGCTTACGCCAGTAAAGTCATCAACGCCGAACAGCGCGACCTGCTGCAGCAAATCGTTGATTCAGGTTCCACCCCAGCGATGTTCAAGGGGCAGTCCGTTCACCTGGAAAAACCGGCACTGGTGCTGAGCAATCACAGCAAAGTCAAACTGCCGGGGGCTTGGGTGATCAGCACGGGGGACCGGGCAACGGCGCGAGCGCTGCTCTACCTGCCCTGCCGCCCCGCGTGCATTCAGGCGTTCGACAATCGAGTGGATCTGCAGACGTGGCTCGCCGGTCAGGTACAGATCCCTGGCGGCCTGCCACGCCAGATCCAGCGCTTCGATTACAGCGCAGCGACAGATCCGATGATCACCGGCGCCAGCGATCTGTTCGCCGACCGGCAGCAGGCGCAGATGAATGCCTTGCGCAACACCAACCGGGGCAAACCCGGGTTGCGCGAACACGCTGCGCAAGCGCTGTTGCATGTCGATCTGATTGACCATCAGCGCAGCACAGCGATCATCGTTGCAACACCGGCCAAAGCGCTCACTGCGCAAGAACCCATCGCAAGTGACGCCCCTCCGTTGTTCGGCAGCCTGTCCGCAGGCATTCCGCTGGCCCTGAGACACGCCTCGCTCAACCGCGAGCGCGATGCACTTGAACACTTGCTGTCCAACGACCCGGACGGCACACGCTTGCAACAATGCCAGGACGCCCTGAAAGCGCTGGAAAGTGCCGAGCAAGCCTGCGAAAAGGTCAGCACCTTGTTGTTCGACAACGCCCCCGTCTGCGACACGGCGTTCGCTGCGATTTGTCAGGCTCACAAGGATGGCTTGTACGCCGAGGCGAAGCTGCAAGCGCTACTCGGGCAAATCGACAGCGCCGAACACGACCTGCTCAAAGCCGTTCTGGACAAGCCTGTGGCCAGTGCACGCGATGCAGACTGGATCGCCGCCAGCCTGACACTTTCGCTGAGCGAAACCCGCGACACGATCACTACGGTGCAGCGCGAAACGCTCAAGGGTGTACTGGTATTCACTCGGCAAGCTGCGCTGGCGGACCGCGCCTCCAACACGAGTCTGCTGTTGTATTGCCCAGGCAGCGGCGGTGGTCTGCAACGCTTTCCCGATCGCCGTACCTTGGCACTCGATTTTTTCAAGATCAGCGAGCAGGACAGCGAATCGGCCTTGCAACTCGACGCCATCGCCTCGGACCCGCTGCGTCATTGCCTCAACGCACTGATCGTCGATTGCGAGACGCGGACCGCCACCCTGCGCGATCAGTCCGGGCATGCCGATGCACTGGAAATTCTCCGCCAGGATTGCACAGCCGCTCTGCAAGTGCCGGTCAGCGCCGCCAGGAGTCTGATGTTCGCGCACGAGCAAGAGCAGCAGCGCAGCGGTGTTCTGGCCACTCATCTGCCGAGCTGGCTGGTGCGTTTGCAGAAAAGCGAGCGGGCTGCGCTCAAAGAGCGCATCAAGGCGTATATCGAGGCGATGCGCAAAAGCCACGCGCTGATGACACTGGCACTGGAACCGCGCGACGACTTCACCCGTAAACATCTGTACGCGCGCCTGCGCAAGGACTTTGCCACCGAGGGCTATTTTTCCGTGCAGGTCGAATTGCCCGATTCCACCAAAACCGAAACCGTAGTGGAAGCCACCCCCACCGGCCCGCGGCGTAAAACGGTGATCGTGCCCGGCGCCACGCGCAGCACGATGTCACTGGAAGACCTCGCCCAGTTGAACATCGACAACGTTCAGTCAGTGCTCAATGACTCACTGTCGCAACGCCTGATTTTCATGCGGGTGAAGGTCAGTGCCGCGCGCCAACAGGATCGCAACCGTCTGCTCAACGGCATCAACCTGAGCTATCTGCGTAAAGTCCTGCCGGAGCTGGACCTGCCCAAGGCCTATGAGCGCAGGATCCTCGAAGCCTTTAATGGCGCGCCCGGCGAAGCGCTGTTCGTCAGACAGCATCGGCGCGAAGGCCTGATCGAACCCTGGCGCCTGCTGCTGAAGATCCAGAGTGAAAATGCGCGTGCACAGCAACACCTCGATCGCAATGAGGCTGAGGTGGTGAACATCGCAATCGGCGCCGATACCGCTGAAGCCTGGCGCGCTCAAGGCAAGCGCATCGTACTGCTGCCGGTCGCGCTTAAAACTGGCGGCAAAGACACCCCACGCGAAGGTCCGGTGACCTTGTCCGGCGTGACCTTCATTGAAGAGCAGATCAGCGGCACTACACTGCTCTACCTGCCGGACAGTCCGGATCAACAATTTTTCCGCCGTTACGACAGTCTCGAATCAGCGCGCAAAGGGCTGTTCACACTGTGCGCAAGTGACCGCTGGATCGAATACCTGGCGGGCAAGGCCTTGCAGGGCAATGTTCGCGCGCATGTCAGCCGCATCGGTCAGGCGCATGAAAAAAACTTCGACGCCATTATCGAAGTCGGCGCACGCTGGCCGGCAAGCACTTCGCTGGCCGCGCACCTCCTCGATGCGCACATGGGTCGCTTGCTCGAAGCCCATCGCGGCAGCTCGCGCTCCAACGATGCGCTGTTCTTCGAACGCTATGCACTCAAAGGCCCACGGGCGTTCAACTACATAAAAATGGCGATTGGCATGGTCCCCTTTGTCGGCACCGTCCTCGCGCTTTACGATGCGTGGAACGCAGCCAATCAGGCCGTGGCAGCGTTTTTGCGCGGCGACGTGGCAGACGGGCTGGCGGAGCTCGAGTCAATGTTTCTCTCATTGATCGACGCGCTCATGGATCTGCTTCCGGGCGAAGCGGTGGCCTCGACTCTTGCGCGGTCCACCCGCGCCCTGACACGTGCGCGCCAGTTGCATGCGCTGCTGGGCAACGTTTCGGCCTTGCACGGTAAAACCCAGCGGCGAGCCCGGCATGTACTCGCCCGCTTTCAGGATTACGACTACGAACTACCGCTGTCCCTGGCCGGGATCGAGCCAGCCAGCCACGGGTTGTACCGTGGCGTTTACCGGCATGCCGACGGCGATTTCATCCAGCGTCAGGGGCGCATCTACCAGGTGGAGCTGGGCACGGGCTCACGCAACTGGCGCCTGGTCGGCAATTCGCGCAAGTCTTACAAGCAACCGGTCGCCCTGGATGAAACCGGCCAGTGGGACACTTGGTTCGGCGTCTATGGAACCGCCGCTGAGGCTGGCTTGCGTGGCGGCGGTAACGTCGCCGGGCATCTGGCCGATGCGCTGGACCCTTATTGGCCTCCGGTGATTCGCCAGCGCTTGCCGCGCTGGTGGGCAGAGCGTACGTTTCGCCGGCATCAGCAGTTGGAACTGGAGACGGAACGCCTGGGATACGTTATCGATAGCGGGGTTGAGGCGCGCAAGAGGGCGATACTGGCTTTCCAGGACGCCAGCCCCGCCGACCAGCGGGCCTTGTTGCCGGCAGCCGAAACCGCATGTCTGGAAGAAATCCGCCTGTGCGCTCAACGCTATCAGGGGTTGGCGGAGTTGAGGCCGCTCACCAGCGGCAATAAACAAGCGGCCGTCAACCGCGTACAAAGCTCCCTCGCCGTACGCCTGACCTCGCGATATGCCATGCGCGCCGGCCAAGTGTCAGCAGGCACAATCATGGTGCTGGAAGACATCCGGCGGCTGACACGCATGCACAGTGCTCTGCCGCCGAGCGCACGGTCACAGCGATTGGCCTTGCGTGCCCGGATTCGCGATCTGGAACTCGGTTACGTAAAAAAATTCGAGGAACTGGAAAGCACGAGATTCCAGCTCAATCAGTGGTACGAGCGCATCACCTTGAGATCCGACAAGGTCGGCCAGATCGAAACTGTCAATCTGGTCAATCGTCAGTTCAGCGATACCCGTCTGCTCTTTCACAAAACCTACATGCGCCTGGAGCTGGTCAAGAACTACGGCTATGACAATGACGTTTCCTGGATGTACTTCAACGAGCAAACGGACGGACTCTGGACACAGGCCAGACAGGCGGTGACCACCCAGTACGACCTGCCGAATCTGCAAACCACTGCGCAGAATCGCAGCCGCATGCTGACGCAATGTCTGGATGCCTATATCCGCTTCCGCCGACACATCACAGTCTGGATGACGGCCTACCCTGAGCACTTTCACCGGGATGCCATCGAACCGCTGCTCGACGGCCTGGAGCAGATGGCCGAACGTGCCCGCCGAGGCGTAATTGATCCACCGGCTCCGAGAACTCCCGGCCAGCCTGCCCAGCGGGTCTTCACCACTGAGGACGGTAACCTGCTGTACGGCACGGAAAAATTTGACTCGAGGTCGCAACGTCGGGTTTATGAACGCCGCCTCAGGGATGGCGAAGTGCAACTCTGGGAACAGGGTCCAGACGGCCGTTCGCGGCAGATCAGCCCTCAGGCTCCAGCCCCCCAGGCGCCGTCCGTAAGTCTCGCCGCGCTGGTCAATGACGCCGGACAGCGCCTGGACAGCATCCCGGCCTACCGGGCGACCGTGCAGAGCAATGCCGAGCGCGGCATGCTGCCGGTCGATCTGCAACACATGATGGACACCCAGGCCGCTGAGCTGAACACCCGAGCCGAGCGTATCGCCGCCAGTTCTGCGCAGCATCCGCTCATCCAGCGCTTGCGCGATGCAGCCGCCGAGCTGACCGTTGCCGGACGCACCCTGCGCACCGAACGCTCACTCACCAGCCAGAAGCCCACCGATGGCATGCTCGATGACCTGATCGGGCAAGGCGCCGTTGCAATACGCAGAACGCAACCGATCAGATTGCTCGGCCGGCGTGGCGGCCACCCGGACTATATGCAGGAGTACGAGATCTGGAACATTACGACCGAACCCCAGCAGTTGCTGTGGTACGCGCACTTTCACTACCGCAACGCGACGCCGGTGTTCAACCGCTTCGAAACCGCGCATTTGAAATTGCCGCAGCACCGCTTCCTGACCCATGCCGATGATGCGACGTTGCCTTACGCGAAAATCGGCAGTAAATCTCTGGTCCTTGGGCATTTCGAGCGGGTCTGACTACTGGCGCCCGACCTTGCTCTCAGCCAGCGAATGGCAGGGAGCAAGGACGAATTGTTCTGCCCTCAAAGTGCGATGGTCGACAACCGGATGACCATGAGACAAACTCAACAGATCCTCGCTGATCACAAGTTTTGTTCATGGAGCCCCGCCGGTGCTTGAAATCCGTCACCTGAAAACCCTGCATGCCCTGCGCGAAGCCGACAGTCTGGTCGATGCCGCTGACCGCCTGCATCTGACGCAGTCAGCCTTGTCGCACCAGTTCAAGGAACTGGAAGAACGCATGGGCATGCAGTTGTTCGTGCGCAAGACCAAACCGGTGCGCTTCACCAGTGCCGGTTTGCGCCTGTTGCAACTGGCCGATGCCACCCTGCCGCTGCTGCGCGCGGCTGAAAGGGACATCGCTCGTCTGGCCGGTGGCACCGCCGGGCGTTTGCACATGGCCATCGAATGCCACAGCTGCTTTCAGTGGCTGATGCCGACCATCGATCAGTTCCGCGATGCCTGGCCGGAGGTCGAGCTGGACCTGGCCTCGGGCTTCGCTTTCGCGCCGCTGCCGGCACTGGCCCGGGGCGATCTCGATCTGGTGGTGACCTCCGATCCGCTGGAGATTGCCGGTATCACTTACGTGCCGCTGTTCACCTACGAAGCCATGCTCGCGGTGGCCAACCAGCATGCGCTGGCGAGCAAGCCGTACATCGTTCCCGAAGACCTGCTGACGGAAACGTTGATCACCTACCCGGTCGAGCGCGATCGTCTGGACATCTTCACGCGCTTCCTCGAACCGGCCGACATCGAACCGGCGCAGGTGCGCACTTCCGAGCTGACAGTGATGATGATGCAACTGGTCGCCAGCGGCCGTGGTGTCTGCGGCATGCCGCATTGGGCGCTGCACGAATACAGCTCGCGCGGCTATGTGAAGGGCAAACGGTTGGGTGAAAAGGGCTTGTTCGCGACGCTGTACGCGGCGATTCGCACCGACATGCTCGATGCGCCGTACATGCGCGATTTCCTGCTGACCGCCAAGGACACCTCGTTTTCGACCCTCGATGGCGTCAGCGCCGTACGCTGATTCTCCAGATCAAGAGATCTCCCTGTGGGAGCGAGCCTGCTCGCGAATCGCCGTGTCAGTCGCCGAACATGTTTGCTGATAAAGCGCTTTCGCGAGCAGGCTCGCTCCCACAAGGATTTCGTGGTGGATCAGAGCTGGCGCCACATGTGGATCTTGTCGAAGTAGTCTTCGCCCACCCGCACCGCCAGCGGTTCGAGGCCGTACTGGATAAAGCCACAACGCTGGTAAAGCTGAAAAGCCGCGTCGTTGCCAGCAGTCACGGTGAGCTGCAGCAGTTTCAGCGCCGGATGTTTTTGCGCTTCGGCCAGAGCCGCCTGGACCAGATCAAAGCCCAGCCCTTTGCGACGAAAATCCGCCGAGACATACATGCCGAACAGCGTGGCTTTGTGGCGCGCCTTCTCGCGCGGCTCGAAGGCCAGGCCGACAATCCCTGCCAAAGTGCCGTCGTCGAACGCGCCCAGAACCACATCGAGCTTGCTGGTCAGGCGCGCTTCCCACCAGCTCAACGGCATCACCGCGCGTTCGCGCACGCTGGAAGTGAAGGCCTGCGGATGCCGGTCATAGGCTTCCAGCATCAGTTCGCGGTAAGCCAGGGCATGGCTGGCATCCAGCCGTTCGATCCACACCTCAGGCGGTCCGCCGTTGTTCGAGCATCAGCAATGCGGCGGCGGCAAAGATCAGAAGGTCTTGCAACGGGATCATGGCAACGTCCTTTGCGGGAATGATCAGGCGAGTGCCGTCAGTGAACGGCGATAAAACGGCAGGATGTGTTCGCGTGTCAATGGCGCCAGCTCGAGCGCCGGATCAGTGGCCGGATCGACCCAGATGACTTCCTCGATTTCCGCCGCCGGGCAGACGTCGCTATCGATGGTCAATTGAAAGATTTCCGCGTGCACGATGAAGCCTGGCTCGTTGGCGGCGGGGGCGGAAAAACTGTTGAGGAAAATCGCCTGCGCCGGGTCGATCTGCAGCCCGAGTTCTTCTTCCAGTTCACGGGCCAATGCGTGCACTGGCAACTCGTGGGCCTCGATCTTGCCGCCCGGTTGCATGAACGCCGTGGTGCCGCGCTTGCGCACCAGCAGGGTCTGGCCCTGCTGGTTGAGCAGCAGCGCAGCGGCGATATGGAGAGTGCGGGGCGCAGCGTGAGAAGTCAGCGGCATGAGCGAGGAAAATCCCTGAGGCAAAAACCCAAGGATCCCATGCCCGCCCCCCTGCCGTCATGCCCGTTCGCTCTGCACCTGGAGCGCGGCCTCTGGCTCCTCGGGCTCTTTGACGAAGACCCGGTACTTGCCGCCTTCCATGGCTTCGAAGGCAATCAGTTTTTCGATCAGCGGGCCGCTCAGCACCTTGCCGGTGTTGAGCAGGAGCATGCCGTTATCAGCATTGAGATTGCGCGCCAGCAGCATGCCGGCGACCAGTTCGCGGGTGCTCAACACTTTGACCTGCGGATCAATCAGGGCGATATCGTTGAGGAACGTCACACACACCTCGATAAACGCCTCGACCAGCTCCGGATCGTACAGCCGGCCACTGTATTGACGCAGGTACAGCAGCGCTTCGTCGTTGTTCATCTGGCGCTCGAGAATCAACCCGCGTTGCAGTTCGACGAAATCCACCGCCAGCTTCAGCAGCCGCGAGCCAAACGGGATCGCATCGCCCTTGAGCCGGTCGGGAAAGCCACTGCCATCCCAGTGTTCCTGATGATGCAGGATCAACCGGGCGGCATCTTTCATCGGGTCAAGGGTCATCAACAGCGATTCGCTCTGCTTCGGATAGCCGCGATAACGCTCGCGCTCTGCGGAATGCAGCAGATCCGACGGCGTGACCATCATCGAGTCCGGCCAGCTCAGTTTGCCGATGTTGTAGAGCGCGGCGGCCATGGTCAGGTCACGACTGGACGCTTCATCCAGGCCATGGACCTTGCTGTAGCCGCGCACCAGTTCGATGATTTGCCGGTTGGTCTGCTTGGAGGGCGGCAAGCGCAGGTTCGCCAGCAGCGAGAACACCTCTGTGCCGGTGACATAGCTGTGTTTGAGTTCTTCGTACGCCAGATCGAGCATGTCAGCGGTCTGCTGCAACTCGGCGGTCCGCGCCGCGACGTGTTTTTCCAGCGCGCCGTTGAGCTGTTTCAGTTGCGCGTTCTGCGCGCGGGCAAGCCGCTCCAGGCGCTGGCGTTCGCGTTCCGAATGCTGATGCTCGAGCGCCTGACGCAGAATCAGCAGCAGCTCTTCGTCGTTCCACGGTTTGCTGATGTAACGATGGATCTGCCCGTCATTGATCGCCTTGATGATGGCGCTCGGGTCAGCGTACCCGGTGAGCATGATCCGCAAAGTGCCCGGATGCCGTTCGCGCACCTGCGCCAGCAAGGTCGCGCCGTCCATGCCGGGCATACGCGCATCGCTTATCACCAGATCCACCGGTTGCTGCGCCAGCAGGTCCAGCGCCTGGGCACCGCTGGTGGCCAGCAGAACGTCATAGGGTTGGCTGCGCAGCAGGCGGCGCAGGCTGTTGAGAATCGATTCCTCGTCGTCGACCAGCAGCACTCTGGAGCGCTGACTGGACGGTGTGGATTGTTCTTCCATGGGATGGCCTCAAGCACAACAGTGAACGTGAACGATGCGGCGCTCTGCCCCCGCACCGATCCGCATCTGCCATGAAGGCTAGATGATTTTGCCGATTGCCCACACTAAACTTCTGCCGTGCTGCGAAGGCAAGCTGACGAACGGCCGACTACTCTCAATACGATGAGCGGTCATGGCCGCCGACGAACCCGAGGATGAGGGAAAGGGATGCTCTCGACGAAAACTGCGTACGAAAACCCGGGCAGCGCGGCATGAACACAGCCTTGTGCGGTAGCGCCCCGTGAATCTGCCAACAGCTTTTCTGCGCCTGGTACTGACGCTGCTGCTGTGCGGCGGCGCTATCGCCGAACCGCTGAACGAGCCGCTCAAACCACTGCCAGGGATACCCCGCCAGGATGCCGGGCGCGTGGCTCTGGGGCGGCAACTGTTCCATGACCCCAGGTTATCGGTAAATAACACCCTGTCCTGCGCCAGTTGCCATCAACTGGACAGGAATGGTGCCGACAACCGCGCGCTGTCTCTGGGGTTCGACGGCAAGCCGGTGGCGATCAATACGCCCACGGTGCTCAACGCCAGCCTGAACTTTCGCCAGTTTTGGGACGGCCGCGTCCAGACGCTCGAAGAGCAGAGCGATGTGGTCGTCACCAGCCCTCATGAAATGGGCAGCGACTGGGACACGGTCCTCAAACGCATCGGCGAGGACCCCGACTACCGTCGCAGCTTCTCCGCGATCTACCCGGACGGTCTCACCAAGGTCAATGTTCAGCGGGCGCTCGCAGCCTTCGAGCGCACCTTGTTGACCCCCGGTTCCCGGTTCGATCAGTACCTGCTGGGCGATACCGCCATCCTCAGCTACGAAGAAAAACAGGGCTACCAACGGTTCAAGGAGTACGGCTGCATTGCCTGTCATCAAGGGGTGAACATTGGCGGCAACATGTTCCAGAAATTCGGTGTGTTCGGCGACTACATTGCCGATCGCGGCCAGGCGACAAAGGCCGACCTGGGGCGCTTCAATGTTACCGGCGACGAAGCCGATCGTGCGGTGTTCAAGGTTCCCAGCCTGCGCAACGTCGCACTGACCGCGCCGTATTTCCACGACGGCTCGGCGGCGACCCTCGAACAGGCGGTGGACATCATGTTCCAGTATCAACTGGGGCGCATGCCGGGCAACGAAGACAAAGCCCTGATCATTCAGTTTCTCAAGACCCTGACCGGCCAGTGGGAAGGCAAGCCATGATGAACATTTCGCGGCGCCGCAGCCTGCTGCTCTTGTCGTTGATCGCATTCGCGCTGGCTTCGGTGCTGCTGTTTCTGTACTTCAAGTCCAGCTCTGACCAGACGATGACATACACCGAATCGCGGGACCTCATCCGGCAGATCAAACAGCAGGATTCGCTATGGGAAAACGAGATCCTCAAGGCCAGGGTGGCGATCTCGCACAACTACGACCCGCTGGTATCGCCAATGAACGCGATGAATCAGCTCTGGGAGCGTTTTACCGACATCGAATCGGGGCATGGGCGCAACGAAGCGGCGCAATGGCACCAGGCGCATGTCGATTTTCTGCAGGCGATGAAAGAGAAATCCCGACTGGTCGAGCAGTTCAAATCGCACAATGCCTTGCTGCGCAATTCGCTGGCGTTCCTGCCAACCGCCGAGGATGACATTCAGCAGCAACTGGCCAACCTGCCCGACTTCGACAAATCGCAGTTGCAGAACATCACCACCGACACCTACGACCTGCTGCTCAGTGCACTGGAATTTGCCCAGGTCACCAGCGCCGAGCGCGCCGCCGAAATCGAGGTGGGGCTGAACAAACTCGCGGTCAATGCACAACGGCTGCCGGAAGAATTCCAGGCACCGATCAGGATTCTGAGCAATCACATAGCCCTGATTGCCCGTGAACAACCGCAGGTCAATCAATTGCTCGAAAGCATCGAAGCGATCCCCGTCGCCGAACGCCTGGACACCATGACCACCCTGCTTGATCGCGATCAGCAGCGGGCCGACAGGATCGACCGCCAATACCATTTCTACATGCTGCTGTTTTCCGTATTGCTGGTGCTGTCGCTGGTGGGCCTGACGATCCGCCTGATCGGCAGTTTCGCCGAAATCAACCGGGTCAATGCGGCGCTGCAGACCGCCAACGATGTGCTGGAACAGCGGGTCGATGAGCGCACCCGCGAACTGAAAAACGCACAGAGCGAACTGCTCGATGCCGCACGTCAGGCCGGCATGGCGGAAATCGCCACCAACGTTCTGCACAACGTCGGCAACGTGCTCAACAGCGTGAATATTTCTTCCGATCTGATTGCGCGAAAATTGCGCAACAGCAAGACCCAGGGTCTGGCCAAGGCGATGCAGTTGATCAACGAGCACCCGGACGACCTCGGCGTATTTTTGCGCGAAGACGCCAAAGGCAAATTGCTCCCCGCCTACCTCAACCAACTGGTCACTGCGATCGCTCAGGAACAACAGGAAATGGCCGATGAGCTGATGCAAATGAGCAAAAGCGTCGACCACATCAAGGACATCGTCGCCACTCAGCAATCCTATGCCGGCGCCAGCAGCATGACCGAGCCGCTGTTCATCGATGAATTGCTCGAAGACGCCTTGCGCATGAACGCCGGTGCCCTGACCCGCCATCACGTCACGGTGGTCAGGGACTATGGCGACGTGCCGCAAGTGATGGGCGACAAACACCGCCTGCTGCTGATCCTGATCAACCTCATCAGCAACGCGAAGTACGCAATGTCCGACCTCAACAACCGGCCGCGGACCATGACTCTGGCAGTGAAAACTGTCGATGACAGCATTTTGCAGATCAGCGTCAAGGACGATGGCGAGGGCATCGCAGCGGAAAATATGGCACGGATCTTTGCCCACGGATTCACCACCCGCAAGGAAGGCCACGGCTTCGGCCTGCACAGTTGCGCCCTGGCCGCGATCGAGATGAACGGCCATCTCAGCGCCCACAGCGACGGACCGGGCAAGGGCGCGCTGTTCACCCTGCAGTTACCGCTGATTACCGTAACGGAGCACGCATGAGCGAATTGTCGAACCGCCGCATTCTGCTGATCGACGATATGCCGTCGATTCATGAAGACTTTCGCAAGATTCTTACGCCGGTCACGGCGCAATCGGTTGAGCTGGACGAAATGGAGGCCGCACTGTTCGGGGCGCAGGTTCGTCCCCAGCGCCCATTGCTGGAACTGGATTCGGCCTACGGTGGCGAGGAAGGGCTGGGCAAGCTGATCCAGGCTTTGCAGGAACAACGTCCGTACGCACTGGCCTTTGTCGACATGCGCATGCCCGACGGCTGGGACGGTGCAAAAACCATCGAACACCTCTGGCAGCACGACCCGCAATTGCAGGTCGTGGTCTGCACCGCGTATTCGGACTATTCCTGGGATGAATTGCTGGACCGATTGCAGGCGCACGACCGCTTGCTGATCCTGAAAAAGCCGTTCGACAATATTGAAGTGCAGCAGATGGCCAATACCCTGCTGACCAAATGGCAGATGACCGAAAGGGCCTCGTTGCAAATGCATCATCTGGAACATCTGGTGGATCAGCGCACCCTGGAATTCAAGCAGGCCAGCGAAGCCCTGCAACGGGAAATCGACGAGCGCAAGCAACTGGAAAGCCAATTGGTGCAGTCGGAAAAGCTCGCGTCACTGGGACAGATGGCTGCGGGCGTCGCCCACGAAATCAACAACCCGATCGGCTTTATTTCCTCCAATCTTGGTTCTCTCGACGGCTATTTCAAACAGTTGCTGGCCCTGCTCGAGGCGTATCAGAGCTATCTGCCTGGGCTCGACAGCGAAGCGGCAGCCAGATTGCAGCGCCTGCGTGAAGAGACCGAGCTGGATTTTCTCCTCGACGACATTCCGCTGTTGATTCGCGAGTCCAAGGAAGGCATCGGCCGGGTCGGTCAGATCGTCAAAGACCTGAAGGATTTTTCCCGCGTCGATAACAGTCAGCAATGGCAGTGGGCCAATTTGCAGCAAGGCATCGAGTCGACTTTGAACATCGTTGCCAGCGAGCTCAAGTACAAAGCCGACGTGATCAGGGAGTACCAGCCGTTACCGGACATCGAGTGCCTGCCGTCACAGATCAATCAAGTGATCATGAACCTGGTGGTCAATGCCGCACAGGCCATGGGGCCCGAGCGTGGCACCATCACCTTGCGCACCGGTGTGCAGCAAGACATCGCCTGGGTTGAGGTCGCCGACACTGGCTCGGGCATTGCCCCGGACACCTTGCAGAAAATCTTCGACCCGTTTTTCACCACCAAACCGGTCGGCCAGGGCACCGGCCTCGGCCTGTCGCTGTCCTACGGCATCGTGAAAAAACATGGCGGAGACATTCGGGTGCGCAGCGAACCGGGCGTGGGCACGACGTTCCGTGTCGAACTGCCCATGCGCCAGAACAGCCCGGCCGCTTGAGACACGTTCAGCCGGCTTCCTGAAAATCCAGTTCCGGCGGCTGACGGCGGAAACCGCTGGTGAGCACGGCGAGGTAAACCACGCCAATCGCCAACCAGCTCAGCCCCAGCCACACCGCCAGATGATCGAGACTGACCATCAGCCACAGGTCGGCCACCAGACCGATCAGCGGGCAGAGCAAAAACAGCAGCAGCTCGCGCAGGCCTTTTTTCTCGCCGCCGATCCAGTAATGGAAGATCACCGACAGGTTGACCAG
>NZ_RAZO01000223.1:8217-15655 GCF_004307535.1 Pseudomonas sp. Sample_9 | reverse complement strand
GAGCGACACCGAACTCATCGGAGATGCCATTGCCACCGAGCATGTCCCGCGCCATCCGCGCGATATCCAGCGACTTGCCACAGGAGTTGCGCTTCATGATCGAAGTGATTTCAACGGCGGCAGTGCCTTCATCCTTCATCCGACCCAAGCGCAGGCAGCCTTGCAGCGCCAGGGTGATCTCGGTCTGCATGTCGGCAAGTTTCTTCTGCACCAGTTGCGTCGCGGCCAACGGGCGACCGAACTGCTGACGGTCCAAAGTGTATTGGCGCGCGGTGTGCCAGCAGAACTCGGCGGCGCCCAGTGCGCCCCAGGAAATGCCATAGCGTGCGGAATTGAGGCAGGTGAAAGGACCTTTCAGGCCACGGACATCCGGGAAAATGTTCTCTTCCGGCACGAACACGTTGTCCATGACGATCTCACCGGTGATCGAAGCGCGCAGGCCGACCTTGCCGTGAATCGCCGGAGCGCTCAGACCTTTCCAGCCTTTCTCCAGAACGAAGCCACGGATATCGCCGGCATCGTCCTTGGCCCAGACCACGAAGACGTCAGCGATCGGGCTGTTGGTGATCCACATTTTCGCGCCGGTCAGGCTGTAGCCGCCATCGACCTTGCGAGCCCGGCTAATCATCGCGCCCGGATCGGAACCGTGGTTCGGTTCGGTCAGACCAAAGCAACCGATCCATTCGCCGGAAGCCAGCTTCGGCAGATACTTCTGTTTCTGTGCTTCGGTACCGAATTCGTTGATCGGCACCATCACCAGCGAGGATTGCACACTCATCATCGAGCGATAGCCAGAGTCGACGCGCTCGACCTCGCGGGCAATCAGGCCGTAACTGACATAGTTCAGACCGCTGCCACCGTACTGCTCAGGAATGGTCGCGCCGAGCAGGCCGACTTCGCCCATCTCGCGGAAGATCGCCGGATCGGTCTTCTCATGACGGAAAGCTTCAAGTACACGCGGCGCCAGGCTCTGTTGAGCGAACTGCGCGGCGGTGTCGCGGATCATCCGCTCCTCTTCGGTGAGCTGTTGATCCAGCAGCAGGGGATCGATCCAATTGAAGCTAGCTTTACCGCCCATGAGTGTGCCCTCGCAATCTGGTGAATTAACGTGGCATTGATCCTAGGCGCGGTTCGCCATCGCGGCAAACGAGGATTTCGCATTCTGTTGTGCTAATTTCTCACTCCGAAACGTCGTGAATTGCTTTTTATGCGGCGCATTAGTGAGGTTGACGTACATGCGCAGGAAAATTCCCAGCACCGCTGCACTGATCAGCTTCGAAGCCGCCGCCCGCCATGAGAGCTTTACCCGGGCCGCTGAAGAGCTGTCGCTCACCCAGGGCGCCATCTGCCGACAGATCGCCAGCCTTGAAGACTTCCTCAGCGTGGAACTGTTCCGACGCTCGCGACGTGGAGTGAAACTGACCGAGGCGGGTCTTTCCTACAGTCGTCGGGTGGCGACTCAGCTCGATGCGGTGGAGCGCGACACCCTTTCGGTGATGGGCCAGCAGGGTACCAACGTTATCGAGCTCGCCGTCGTCCCGACCTTCGGCACGCAATGGCTGCTGCCGCGACTCAAGGACTTTCAGCTCAAGCACCCGGAAGTGACCGTCAACCTGACCAACCGCACCCGGCCGTTCCTGTTTGCCGACACCGAATTCGATGCCGCGATTTACTTCGGCGACGCCGACTGGTCGGGTACCGAATCCCACAGATTGATGGGCGAGAATCCGATGCCGGTATGCAGCCCCGCCCTACTCGGCGATCGCAAGCAACTGACAGCGCAAGCCATCGCCGAGCTACCGCTGCTGCAGCAGACCACCCGACCTTACGCCTGGCGCCAATGGTTCAACTCGCAGCAACTGAATATTCCTCGCGACATGACAGGTCCACGCTACGAGCTATTCTCCATGCTTGCCCAGGCAGCCATGCACGACATGGGCGTCGCGCTGATTCCGCCGTTCCTGATCCAGCGCGAGCTGGCAGAGAAACGGCTGGTGATTGCCAACCCTCAAGCGCTCTCCAGCATCAAGGCCTATTACCTGATGATTCCGGAGCGAAAGGTCGAATCGGCATCGCTGAAGGCATTTCGCGACTGGCTGGTAAATCAAGCGCAGAGCTACAGCCTAGAAGAATAAAGGCTCTGCGCAATACTTAACCCCGTAGTCAGAAAAAACAAAGCCCTACAAATATAACTATTTGTCGCTTTTGCGCAGACTGTATCCGAAAGTCGTACAGACGTCCCACAAGCTGCCAAACACGTGGCTTTGAGCCTCTAATGGCGACTCATTACTGCCTATTCACGCCACCGATGCGAATTTTTTTCAAATTCAACCAGAATCCATGCAGGGCACGGCCTGCAAGGGGTTCAACTGGCCATCTGCGACATTCGGTCACGGCATGACTTGTAGTTAATTTTCCGTCACCCGTCATAATCCCTTGAAGGGCATAAAGTTCGCCTGCAAAATGCCGCGCCCCGCCTCGATTCGGCGGGATCGTGCTGATCGGCCGCCCCAGTCGCACCATCCGTAGTGCATGGGTTTACTCAATAAGATCACGCAGGAGATTTGACGTGCACATTGGTGTTCCCCTCGAAACCCAGACCGGTGAAACACGGGTTGCTGCAACCCCGGAAACCATCAAGAAGCTGATCAGCCAAGGCCATAAGGTCACTGTGCAAAGTGGCGCTGGCGTCAAAGCCAGTGTCGTCGACAGTGCCTATGAAGCGGCCGGCGCAAGCATTGGCAGCGCCAATGACGCGTTTGGCGCCGAGCTGATTCTCAAAGTGGTCGCGCCAAGCGATGCCGAACTGACGCTGATCAAGCGCGGTGCGGTGCTGGTGGGCATGCTCAACCCGTTCAACAACGAGACCATCGCGAAGATGGCCGAATGCGGCATTACCGCGTTCGCCCTCGAAGCGGCGCCGCGCACCTCGCGGGCGCAGAGTCTTGATGTGTTGTCGTCGCAGGCGAACATCGCCGGCTACAAAGCGGTGTTGCTGGCCGCTCACTATTACCCACGCTTCATGCCGATGCTGATGACTGCTGCGGGCACCGTGAAAGCGGCGCGGGTGCTGATTCTTGGCGCAGGCGTGGCCGGGTTGCAGGCGATTGCCACGGCGAAACGCCTGGGTGCGGTGATCGAGGCGTCCGACGTGCGCCCAGCGGTGAAGGAACAGATTGAATCCCTCGGCGCGAAGTTCGTCGACGTGCCCTACGAGACCGATGAAGAGCGCGAATGCGCCGTCGGTGTCGGCGGTTATGCGCGGCCGATGCCGGCGAGCTGGATGCAGCGCCAGGCTCAGGCGGTGCATGAGCGCGCCAAGCAGGCCGATATCGTCATTACCACCGCGCTGATTCCGGGCCGCAAGGCGCCGACACTGCTCAGCGCCGAGACCGTTGCGCAGATGAAGCCGGGCTCGGTGGTCATCGACCTCGCCGCCGCTCAGGGTGGCAACTGCCCGCTGACCGTGGCCGATCAGATCGTTGTGGAAAACGGTGTGACCATCGTCGGCCCGACCAACCTCGCCGGTGAAGTCGCTGCCGACGCTTCGGCGCTGTACGCACGCAACCTGCTGGACTTCCTCAAGCTGGTGTTCACCAAGGAAGGCCAGTTCGACGTCAACCTCGAAGACGACATCGTCGCCGCGTGCCTGATGTGCCGCGACGGCCAAGTCATCCGCAAAAACGCCTAAGCAGGGATTCAGACGATGGAAGAGCTTATCTCCCCCGGTATCTACAACCTGATCATCTTCGTGCTGGCGATTTATGTCGGTTACCACGTGGTCTGGAACGTTACACCTGCGCTGCACACGCCGTTGATGGCGGTGACCAATGCCATTTCCGCGATCGTGATCGTCGGCGCCATGCTCGCCGCTGCGCTGACCGTCACGCCGCTGGGCAAGACCATGGGCACGCTGGCTGTGGCACTGGCGGCGGTCAATGTGTTTGGTGGCTTCCTGGTCACCCGCCGCATGCTTGAGATGTTCAAGAAGAAAGCCCCGAAAGCAAAAGAAGAGGCGCCGAAGTAATGAGTATGAATCTCGTCACGACGCTCTACCTGATCGCGTCGATCTGCTTTATCCAGGCCCTCAAAGGCCTGTCGCACCCGACCACTTCGCGGCGCGGCAACCTGTTCGGCATGCTCGGCATGGCGCTGGCAATCATCACCACGGTCGGCCTCATCTATAAGTTGGGCGCTGAACTGGCCACGGCTGGCATCGGTTATGTGATCGTTGGCTTGCTGGTCGGCGGCACCGCCGGTTCGATCATGGCCAAGCGCGTTGAAATGACCAAGATGCCGGAACTGGTAGCGTTCATGCACAGCATGATCGGCCTCGCGGCGGTGTTCATTGCCATTGCGGCGGTGGTCGAGCCGCAGTCGTTGGGTATCGTTAAACAGCTGGGCGATGCGATCCCGGCGGGCAACCGCCTGGAGCTGTTCCTCGGCGCTGCGATCGGTGCAATCACCTTCTCGGGTTCGGTAATCGCCTTCGGCAAGCTCTCTGGCAAATACAAGTTCCGCCTGTTCCAGGGCGCACCGGTACAGTTCGCCGGTCAGCACAAGCTCAATGCGGTTCTGGGTCTGGCCACGCTGGTTCTCGGCCTGACCTTCATGTTCACCGGCAACCTTACGGCGTTCGCGCTGATGCTGGCGCTGGCGTTCGTGATGGGCGTGCTGATCATCATCCCGATCGGCGGCGCCGACATGCCGGTGGTGGTGTCGATGCTCAACAGCTATTCCGGCTGGGCGGCGGCGGGCATCGGTTTCTCGCTGAACAACTCGATGCTGATCATTGCCGGCTCGCTGGTGGGTTCGAGCGGTGCGATCCTCTCGTACATCATGTGCAAGGCGATGAACCGCTCCTTCTTTAATGTACTGCTCGGCGGTTTCGGCAATACGGCAGACGCAGGTCCTGCCGGTGCGCAGGAAGCACGCCCGGTGAAATCCGGCTCGGCTGATGACGCAACCTTCCTGCTGACCAACGCCGATACCGTGATCATCGTCCCGGGTTACGGCCTGGCAGTGGCCCGTGCCCAACACGCACTGAAGGAGCTGACCGAGAAGCTGACCCATCGCGGCGTGACCGTGAAGTACGCGATCCACCCGGTAGCCGGTCGCATGCCTGGGCACATGAACGTCCTGCTCGCCGAGGCCGAAGTGCCTTACGACCAGGTGTTCGAAATGGAAGACATCAACTCCGAGTTCGGCCAAGCCGACGTGGTGCTGGTGCTCGGTGCGAACGACGTGGTCAACCCGGCCGCGAAGAACGATCCGAAGTCGCCGATTGCCGGCATGCCGATTCTCGAAGCATTCAAGGCCAAGACCATCATCGTCAACAAGCGCTCGATGGCCAGCGGCTATGCCGGCCTGGACAACGAACTGTTCTATCTGGACAAGACCATGATGGTCTTCGGCGATGCGAAGAAAGTCATTGAAGACATGGTCAAAGCGGTCGAGTAATTCACCGCTGCAATAGCGAACGCCCCGACTTGTCGGGGCGTTTTTGTTTGCACCAGAAGCTGGACAATTTGCCGCGTTGTTGCAGATCCGGTAACGGTGTTTTACTGCAAACCCGCGAAATAGAGGCCTCGTTTGCGACCTTGGTAGCGGGACAGGCGCCGGCCAAATTCACTAGACTGCGCATCCTGCTACTCGTTGCCCGAGATAATAATCCATGTACCGTGACCGTATTCGCCTGCCTTCGTTGTTGGACAAAGTGATGAGCGCTGCCGACGCCGCTGCTCTGATTGAGGACGGCATGACCGTCGGCATGAGCGGTTTCACCCGCGCCGGCGAAGCCAAGGCCGTTCCCCATGCACTGGCCGAGCGCGCCAAGGTCACACCGCTGAAGATCAGCCTGATGACCGGCGCCAGCCTGGGCAACGACCTCGACAAGCAATTGACCGAGGCCGGCGTGCTGTCGCGGCGCATGCCGTTTCAGGTCGACAGCACGTTGCGCAAGGCCATCAACGCCGGCGAAGTGATGTTCATTGACCAGCATCTCTCGGAAACGGTAGAGCAGTTGCGCAACCAGCAATTAAAGCTGCCGGACATTGCCGTCATCGAGGCAGTCGCCATCACCGAACAAGGCCATATCGTGCCGACCACTTCGGTGGGCAACTCGGCCAGCTTCGCGATCTTCGCCAAACAAGTGATCGTCGAGATCAACCTGGCCCACAACGCCAACCTCGAAGGCCTGCACGACATCTATATCCCGACTTACCGCCCGACGCGCACGCCAATCCCGCTGGTGAAAGTCGACGATCGCATCGGCAGCACGGCAATTCCGATTCCGCCGGAGAAGATCGTTGCGATTGTCATCACTCAGCAGTCGGACTCGCCGTCGACAGTGTCGGTACCGGACGTTGATACCAACGCTATCGCTGAACACCTGATCACCTTCTTCAAGCAGGAAGTTGCGGCCGGCCGCATGACCAACAAGCTCGGCCCGCTGCAGGCTGGCATTGGCAACATCGCCAACGCGGTGATGTGCGGCTTGATCGACTCGCCGTTCGAAGACCTGACCATGTATTCGGAAGTGCTCCAGGATTCGACTTTCGACCTGATCGATGCCGGCAAGCTGAGCTTCGCCTCGGGCAGTTCGATCACCCTGTCCGAGCGGCGCAACAGCGACGTGTTCGGCAACCTGGAGAAGTACAAGGACAAACTGATTCTGCGGCCGCAGGAGATCTCCAATCACCCGGAAGTGGTGCGCCGTCTGGGCATCATCGGCATCAACACCGCGCTGGAGTTCGATATCTACGGCAACGTCAACTCCACCCATGTCTGCGGCACGCGGATGATGAACGGCATCGGCGGCTCCGGCGACTTCGCGCGCAATGCGCATCTGGCGGTATTCGTGACCAAGTCGATCGCCAAGGGTGGCGCGATTTCCAGCGTGGTGCCGATGGTCAGCCACGTCGACCATACCGAGCATGACGTCGACATCCTGGTGACCGAAGTCGGCCTCGCCGACCTGCGTGGCCTGGCGCCACGGGAGCGTGCACGAGTGATCATCGACAACTGCGTGCATCCGGACTTTCGCCATGCACTGAATGATTACTTCACCGCTGCCTGTGCAATTGGCGGGCACACCCCGCATATTCTGCGCGAAGCCTTGAGCTGGCATATGAATCTGGAAGAAACCGGGCGCATGCTGGCGGTGTAATTCACACAGATAACCACCGAGGCAAACACAGTTTTGCGTCGATGGATCTCCGCTAGTAGCAGAATCGTCGAAAACTGTACTGCTGTACCGGTGCTTTCCTACAGCAAAGTCCTACTCAATAGCTTAATTCCAGTCAAAATGCACCAATCTAGTGCGGACAGGTACAGTTTGCCCAATTTCGACCCGTACACCATCCGTAAACAGTTAACTGCTAGCTCACAATACAAATGAACTGTATCTACAGAGACTAGGCAAACGAGAGGATCATGG
>NZ_RAZO01000223.1:0-8117 GCF_004307535.1 Pseudomonas sp. Sample_9 | reverse complement strand
CTCACAATACAAATGAACTGTATCTACAGAGACTAGGCAAACGAGAGGATCATGGGCACCAGTCAAACCACTACCTGATCCCGCCACAAGCGGAAGGATGTCAACCATGGAACGTACACTCAGTTCCGAACTGTTCTTCGAAGACAAAGCTGTAAACACCCAGGCTTCCCTGCCTCTGCGCGTTATTGCCAACCTGATGTTGTGGCAGCGCCGCATCTCCAGCCGCCATCAACTGGCTCGTCTGGACTCGCGCCTGCTGGCCGACGCCGGTATCAGCGAAGCACAACGCTACGAAGAGCTGAGCAAGCCGTTCTGGCGCTAAGCAGCGTCGCTGGCTCTGGTCGTCAGACCCACCGCCAGCAACCCGAATTGCACAAGCAGAACCCGTCGTGGGCAACCACGACGGGTTCTGTCGTTTCAGGGGCCTTGAATGCTCTAAAACGCATATATGAACGAGTACAGGTACAATTTACGAAATACTCGAATATACCGGTACAGTCATCCAGAACCTTTGAAGTATCACTGGCCACCACTGGGCGAACCGCATCTGGCAGCCTAATATCCATGCAGAACGTGGCGAACGTTGCGCAACAGGCGTCTGACTCCTCAGATACCGAGCCACCTCTCACTACGGTTTATCCAAAGGAGTTCCATCATGACCCGTCTTCGCCTGCTCAGTGCCGCCGCCCTGCTGGCCGTGACTGCCAACGCCAGCGCTACCAGCTTCATCGTCACCACCGACTCGATCGTCGGCGCGCTGAAAGCCTCTTCCGACGCCACTTCCGATGTGACCTCCTCGTTCCGTGACGACAAGATCGTCCTCGCCGCCCGCGACGATGCCGCCAGCTTCGTGGCCAGCGAAGGCGATATCCGTGGAGTGAAGCTGGAAAGCGCGCTCGATCACATCCGCCATCAGGCGCCACAACTCAATGCCACCGATGCCCAATTGGCTCAGGCCATTCTGACCCTCTGATCGATTGCCACAATGCGGGACACGCCAGCCGTGTCCCGATGTTTCAACGCTGGCTCTGGCCCGGGCATTTGCGCTAGCCTTCAGGCTCGTTAACAGTTGTCGAGTCCCATGCGCTCTCTTCCAAACCTGCTCATCTCTTCTGCCTTGTTCAGCGCCTGCTGGGCGATGTCTGCCAATGCCTTCGATGCTTTCAATGCGTCGACCCAAGGCACGGTGGTCAGCGGTTACGCGACCAGCATGGTGTCTTCTGCACCGTTCGACCGTAAACTGCTGCTCGCCGCCCATGATGACGCCGCCGCCTTCGTTGCCAGTAACGGTGAATGGCGTGGCGCACGGCTGGAATCGGCGCTGCATTACCTGCGCAAAACCCGGCCAAAACTTCATGCCAGCGACCTTGAACTGGCAGAGGCAATTCTCGTCCAATAGTTATCCTTGTCCTTCCGGAGTCGTTCCATGCGTAGCCCGCTGATTGCTGCCGCCCTTGGCCTGTTTGTGTTGGCCGATGTGGCCCAGGCGCACACCCTGGTAGCCACCAGTAACATCATCGTTCGTGCCTCCCAGCGCACCATCGATTTCACCTCCGATACCACCACCTCGATCCGCGACTCGAAAATCATCCGCGAAGCTCACGACGACGCCGCCAGTTTCGTCGCCAGCAACGGTGACATCCGTGGCGCGCACCTCGAAGCTGCTCTCAACACCTTGCGTACTCGTGTGCCGGAAGCGCGCGACGCCAGTGATCAGGTACTCGCCGAAGCCATCCTCGCGCTGTGAGGTCCGTTGGCGCCTGGCTACTGGCCGGGGCGTTGTTGCTGCTTGGCAACAGCGCTCACGCCGGCCTGCAATTGCGGCTCAAGACCGAGGGTCTGAGCCCGGCTCAACAACAGGCCAGTCAGGCACTGATCGATGAGGCCATGGCGAAACTGCCGCCGAGCTTCATCGAGCGGCTGGATCGGCGCATCGACGTCGGCTGGACCGACGAAATGCCTGCCAACGCTTATGGACAAGCGACGCTGGTGTCCGAGCTTGATCTGAATCGCAAGCTGCTCGCTGGCCTCACCGATGGCACCGCGGCGAAAGAGAAAACCAATCGCCCCCACGGCACTGTGCGGCAGGAACTGCTGGCCACGGTGCTGCACGAAATCACTCATATCTACGACCGCGCGCGGTTATGGCCAAGCGCCGAACGCACGGTGATCCATCGCTGCACCCGGCGTTTCAACAGCGCCGGGCTGATTGGCATTCCCGATGAGTGTCGCGGGCAGAACGGTCGCCGCTTCACCATCAGCGACGATCCGCGCCTGCTCGATCTGGCCGGTTGGCAGCAATACGTCGGCCGCCGTGGCGAGCGCGAACAACACAACCGCCAGATCGCCCGCAGCCCGGACCTTTACGAAGTCTCCAGCCCCAAGGAATTCGTCGCGGTCAACATGGAGTACTTCCTCCTCGACCCGAGCTACGCCTGCCGCCGCCCGGCGCTGTATCGCTACTACAAGGAACATTTCGGCTGGGCGCCGCCAGCGCAGGACACCTGCAGCAAGAGCTTCGCCTTTCTCAATGCGGGCAATGACTTCGCCAAGCAGCCTCTGGGGCAAGTCGATCCGGAACGGGTCTACGCGGTCGATTACCTGCTGGCCGAGGCCAATCAGAACTGGGTCAGCCGCTGGGGTCACAGCATGCTGCGCCTGGTGATCTGCGCCCCCGGTCGCCCGCGTGGCCCGGATTGCCGCCTCGACCTCGACCAGCACCTGGTGCTGTCCTATCGCGCCTTCGTTGGCGATGTACAGCTGTCGAGCTGGGACGGACTGGTCGGCAAATACCCGTCGCGGCTGTTCGTGTTGCCGCTGGCGCAAGTGATCGACGAATACACCAAGACCGAGCTGCGCAGCCTCGCTTCGGTGCCGCTGAAGCTGTCTCGCGAGGAAATCGAAGGCGTCGTCGAACATGCCGCCGAGATGCACTGGAGTTACGACGGCAACTACTTCTTCCTGTCCAACAACTGCGCGGTAGAGGGTTTGAAACTGTTGCGCAGCGGCAGCAATAACAGCCAACTGGTCGGCCTCGACAGCATCATGCCCAACGGCTTGCTGGAAGTGCTCAAGGGCCGTGGTCTGGCCGACACCAGTGTGCTCGACGATCCGAAAGAAGCGCTGCGTCTGGGTTACCGCTTCGACTCGTTCCGCGATCGCTATCAAGCGATGTTCGATGTATTGAAGAAGCAACTGCCAATCAAGCAGACCACTGTCGAAGACTGGCTGTCACTCAGCGCTGAACAACGCCGCGAATGGTTCGACCGCGCCGACCTGCGCACCAGTGCCGCGCTGTTGCTGCTCGAGCAGGCGAGTTTCCGCCGGCAGTTGTTGCTGGCCCAGGACGAGGTCAAGCAACGCTACCTCGGCGCCCGCGAGCTGGAAAACGGCGGCATGGACAAGGCCAACGCGACCTTACAGCAGATCCTCGCCAACAGTGGCTTCCTCAGCCGCCCGGCGGAACTGCTCGACTCCAAGGGTTACGGACTGCCCCAGCCGAGCGAGTTCGGCCGACTGGAAGCGGAAAGCAGCCAGCGGCAGAAGAAGCTGCTGGCGCTGTCCGGCGACCTCGATACTGAAGTGCGCAAGCTGCTCGAACCCAAGCGCGCCGCCGAGATTGCCGCCAGCGAGGCCAACGTGAAGCAGATTGGCGAGCATTTGCGCAAACTGCACAAGGCTTCGGGCGGACTGCAATTACCCTGAGCACAAAAAAAGGCTTCAGAACGCCTGTTCTGAAGCCTTTTTGTTTTCCCCTGCGGCTTTAGACGCGAGCCTTGCGCACGCCTTGGGACAGCGCCGAACACAGACTCAACACGCCATCGATAGCCTGCTCAGGCGTATCGGCACTGGCGATGTGATCGATCAACGCCGAGCCCACCACCACACCGTCAGCCAGACGCGCGATGGCCGCAGCCTGCTCCGGCGTACGGATACCGAAACCGATGCTGATCGGCAGGTCGGTATGCCGACGCAGACGTGCAACCGCCTCTTCCACATGCTCCAGAGTCGCGGCACCGGCACCGGTGACACCGGCCACCGACACGTAATAGACAAAACCGGAACTGCCGTTGAGCACACGCGGCAGACGTGCGTCGTCGGTGGTCGGCGTGGTCAGGCGGATGAAGTCGAGGCCAGCAGCCTGCGCCGGGTCGCACAGCTCTTCGTTGTGCTCTGGTGGCATATCAACCACGATCAGGCCGTCAACGCCAGCCTCTTTGGCTTCGGCGATGAAACGCTCGACGCCGAATTTGTGAATCGGGTTGAAATAGCCCATCAACACCAGCGGCGTGTCGCTATTGCCTTCACGGAATTCGCGAACCATTTGCAGGGTTTTCGCCAGATTCTGTTTGGCGCCCAGGGCGCGAATGTTGGCCAACTGAATCGCCGGGCCATCGGCCATCGGATCGGTGAACGGCATGCCCAGTTCGATCACGTCGGCACCTGCGGCAGGCAGGCCTTTGAGGATTGCCAGCGAAGTGTCGTAGTCAGGATCACCAGCGGTGACGAAGGTCACCAGCGCCGCGCGATTTTGTTGCTTGAGGTCGGCAAAGCGGGTTTGCAGGCGGCTCATCAGTGTTTCTCCTGCTGCGACTGTTGCATATGGTGCATTACGGTTTGCATGTCCTTGTCACCACGGCCCGAGAGGTTGACCACCATCAGGTGATCCTTTGGCAGCTGCGGTGCGCGTTTGAACACTTCAGCCAGGGCGTGAGCGCTTTCCAGCGCAGGGATAATTCCTTCCAGACGGCAGCATTTGTGGAACGCTTCTAGAGCTTCGTCGTCGGTTACCGAGGTGTACTGGACGCGGCCGATGTCATGCAACCAGGCGTGTTCAGGGCCGATGCCGGGGTAATCGAGGCCGGCGGAAATCGAGTGGGCGTCGATGATCTGGCCATCGTCGTCCTGCAGCAGGAAGGTGCGGTTGCCGTGCAGCACGCCCGGCACGCCGCCGTTCAGGCTGGCCGCGTGCTTGCCGGTTTCGATGCCATAACCCGCTGCTTCGACACCGATGATCTCAACGCTCTTGTCATCGAGGAACGGGTGGAACAGGCCCATGGCGTTGGACCCGCCACCGATGCACGCCACCAGACTGTCCGGCAGACGACCTTCCTGAGCCTGCAACTGATCGCGGGTTTCCTTGCCGATGACCGCCTGGAAGTCGCGAACCATTGCTGGATAAGGGTGCGGGCCGGCCACGGTGCCGATCAGGTAGAAGGTGTTGTCGACGTTGGTCACCCAGTCACGCAGGGCTTCGTTCATCGCGTCTTTCAGGGTGCCGGTGCCGGCCACGACCGGAATGACTTCAGCGCCGAGCAGCTTCATGCGGAAGACGTTGGCCTGCTGACGTTCGATGTCGGTGGTGCCCATGTAGATCACGCAGTCCAGCCCGAAACGCGCAGCGACGGTGGCAGTAGCCACGCCGTGCATGCCGGCGCCGGTTTCGGCGATGATGCGCTTCTTGCCCATGCGCCGCGCCAGAAGAATCTGGCCGATGCAGTTGTTGATCTTGTGCGCGCCGGTGTGGTTCAGCTCTTCACGCTTGAGGTAGATCTTCGCGCCGCCGCAGAACTCGGTCAGGCGTTCGGCGAAATACAGCGGGCTCGGACGTCCGACGTAGTCACGCTGGAAGTAGGCCAATTCTTCCTTGAAGGCCGGATCTTCCTTGGCCGCTTCGTATTCGCGGGCCAGGTCGAGGATCAACGGCATCAGGGTTTCCGCTACATAACGGCCACCGAACGCACCGAACAGGCCGTTGGCGTCAGGGCCGTTACGCAGATCAGAGGTGTTCGAAGTCTGGGTCATGGGTCGCTCCAGGTGAATTCGGTGAGAAGACAATGACGACCACTCTACCCCTGACTTTCCAGGCTGAAAACCGATAAGATCGCCACAACCTGTCAGGAAAACTCACAGATACCATGAGCCATGACCTTCCCCCGCTGAATGCCTTGCGCGCCTTCGAGGCCACCGCCCGTCTGAACAGCGTCAGTCAGGCTGCCGAACAGCTGCACGTGACCCATGGTGCTGTCAGCCGCCAGCTCAAGGTGCTTGAAGAACAGCTCGGCGTGAGCCTGTTCGTCAAGGAAGGGCGCGGCTTGAAACTCACAGATGCCGGCGTGCGTCTGCGCGATGCCAGCGCTGAGGCGTTCGATCGGTTGCGCAGTGTTTGCGCCGAACTGACGCAAAGCACAGCGGATGCGCCGTTCGTGCTGGGTTGTTCGGGGAGCCTGCTGGCGCGCTGGTTTATTCCGCGCCTGGGGCGGCTGAATGCCGATTTGCCGGATCTGCGTCTGCACCTGTCGGCCGGTGAAGGCGATCTCGATCCCCGGCGCCCGGGCCTCGATGCGCTGTTGCTGTTCGCCGAACCACCGTGGCCGGCCGATATGCAGGTCTATGAACTGGCGGCGGAACGCATCGGCCCGGTGATGAGCCCGTTGTTCAGCGGTTATCAGAACCTGCACGACGCTCCTGCCGCAAAATTGCTCGACCAGCCCTTGCTGCACACCACCTCTCGCCCACAAGCTTGGCCCAGCTGGGCGCAGCAAAACCACCTCGATCCCAAGATGTTGAAGCTCGGGCAAGGTTTTGAGCATTTGTATTATTTGCTGGAGGCAGCGGTAGCTGGGCTTGGCGTAGCGATCGCGCCGGAGCCGCTGGTGACCGAAGATCTGAAGGCGGGTCGCCTGATTGCGCCGTGGGGCTTCTGCGAAACCCCGGCGCAACTGGCGTTGTGGCTACCCAAGCGCGCCGCAGACGGACGCGCCCGGCAACTGGCGCAATGGCTCAAGAACGAGCTGCGCCAGACTGATCACTCACCGCGCTTGAACAAAAAGTAGGCGGCGAGCAGACCGATTGCACCGACAGCCACGCCGGCTGTGGTCCATGGGTGTTCCTGCGCGTAGTCACGAGTGGCGATGCCGGTCTCGCGGGTTTTCACTTTGACTTCTTCGTACGCGTCGCTGAGCAGATGACGGGAATGTTTCAGCGCACTTTCGGCATTGCTTTTCAGCGCCTTGAGGGTCTTGCGCGACTCGTCCGAAGCATCGTCTTTCAAGCTTTCCAACGATTTGAGCAGACTCTCGATCTCGGCTTCCATGCTTTGCAACGAGGCTTTACGTAAAGAGGTGTTGGCCATGGTGGCTCTCCTGCATTGGTGATGAGTGGCGTGTGTTGGTTGGGACTTCAGCATGTCGAGAAAGTGCAGAAATTCTGAACTTCGGCAGCGCAGCGGCGCCGAAATCATCAGTGCAATTGCCTGCTAGGCTCAATTTCACACGCCATTCCAACCCAAGGAGAACGCCATGAGTGACCATCACACGTACAAGAAAGTCGAGCTGGTCGGCTCGTCCACTAACAGCATCGAAGACGCCATCAACAATGCACTGGCCGAGGCCAACAAAACCCTGCGCAATCTGGAATGGTTTGAAGTGACCGAAACCCGTGGCCACATCGAAAACGGCCAGGTGGCGCACTTTCAGGTCACGCTGAAAGTCGGCTTCAAGATTGCCGCCAGCTGAGTTTGAGCTAGTCTTCTGAACTTGCGCGCTGGCCGAGTGCCATAGGGAATGGCAAAGCGCTACAAGGTGAGCGCATCGGGTGGATGACTCGATGCCCGCCTCTTTCAATCCGACCAGGGAGTGCGACCGATGAAGAAGTTCATGTTGGCAGTAGGTTTGTTGAGCCTTGCGGGTGGTGCGTTTGCAGCCGGCAAGCCATGTGAAGAGCTGAAAAGCGAAATCGCCGCGAAGCTCGACGCCAAAGGCGTTTCCGGTTATTCGCTGGAAGTTGTCGACAAGGGTGCGGCGGCTGATGGCGACGTCGTCGGCAGTTGCGAAGGCGGCAGCAAGGACATCGTCTACAAACGCGGTTGATTGCGCCTGAAGTAAAAAAGCCGACGTGGATGCGTCGGCTTTTTTGTGGACGATGATTTTCCGGGTAGGAGCTGCGGCACGCTGCGATCTCTTGATCTTGATTTCAAATCAAGATCAAGAGATCGCAGCCTCGTTTTACTCGACAGCTCCTACAAGGGTTCGCGTTATCCCTTCATGACTTGCGCAAGCAGTTCGTAGGAATGGATGCGATCGGCGTGTTCGTAAAGATCACTGGTGAAAATCAGC
>NZ_RAZO01000068.1:10517-15725 GCF_004307535.1 Pseudomonas sp. Sample_9 | reverse complement strand
CTCGCGAAAGCGCAGTGTCAGGCAATGACGATGTTGAATGTGCCGCCGCCTTCGCCAGCAAGCTCGCTCCCACAGGTTTTTGGCTGTCTATCCAAAATCGAGATAAATCAAAAGGCTGCATCTTTGGGCCGAAGGCAGATATTCTGCGCTTCACACTGGTACGGGAACCGATCAGTCTCTATGGCCAGCCACTGCCAGGATGAATTGCCCGACGCCAAAGGAGTGTTCGAATGAGCGAAAAAAAGCTGGAAACCACGGTTGACCGCGTCTACCAAGGGGTTTACGCGGCGATCAGCAAGCGTTCGTTGCGCCCGGGCATGAAGCTGGGCGAGGCCTCGCTGGCCGAGCTGTTCAATGTCAGCCGCACCTCGGTGCGGGCTGCGCTCAAGCAATTGGAGGCCGATGGTCTGGTGACGACCGAGCCCAACAAAGGCGCGTCGGTGTCGCTGCCCAGTGACGCAGAGCTGCGTTCCTTGTTCGAAACCCGGCGGCTGATCGAGATCGGCATCGTCACCGAACTGTGCCGGCGTAAAGACAGCGTTGCCATGCAGGATCTGCGTGAGCACTTGTTACTGGAAGATGCCGCGCATGCTGCCGGCGACCATGAACGACTGATCCATCTGCTCGGCGAGTTCCACCTCAAACTGGCGCGCAGCCTGAACAATCCGGTACTGCTCGACTGGTTCCAGAAGCTGATCTCCCGGGCCTCGCTGTATGCCGCCGCGCTCGATGACGACAGTCATCAAGCCTGCCGCGACGATGAACACCTGCGTTTGCTTGAGTACATCGAAGCCGGCAATCAGAGCGCCGCAATCGAACTGACCTGCACGCACCTCAACGGAATCGAGAAAGCGATCCTCGACGTCGCGGCAAAAATGAAAACCGGCTATCACCCACTCAAGCACTTGATTGGCGTCTGAATGGCTCTGCATCGCAAATCGGCTATACCTGCGATGAAACCAATGCGTTTTCACAGCCTCGAAACACACGGGCGTCGCGTCGTTGTAGCGTTGCGATAGATCGGAAAACCGCAAAAAAGGACACTGAGTCAGGCGATGCAGTTTTTATCCGAAAGCCACGGCTGTGAAGGCTGGAAAGGCGAAATGGCCGAACGCATCCGTGCGTTCGACTGGAGCCACACCGAACTGGGCGCGCTCGCCGAATGGCCGGCCAGCCTGTGCAACACCGTGCAACTGATGCTGGCTTCGCCGTTGCCCATGGTGATGCTGTGGGGGCACGCCGGCTACATGATCTACAACGACGCTTATTCCGAATTCGCCGGCGGCCGCCACCCCTATCTGCTTGGCGTCCCGGTTGAGCTGGGCTGGCCGGAAGTCGCCGAATTCAACCGCCACGTCGTTGACACCTGCCTGGCCGGTGGCACCTTGTCCTATCGCAACAAAGAGCTGGTATTGCTGCGCGACGGCGTGCCCGAAGACGTCTGGATGGATTTGTATTACAGCCCGGTGGCCAACGACGAAGGCGTGCCCGGCGGAGTCATGGCGATGGTGGTCGAAACCACCGAACTGGTTCACTCCGAGCGCCTGCGCCAGGCAGCCGAAGATGCCTATCGCGCCGACAATGAGCGCGTGCGTCTGGCGCTGAATGCCGGCGCATTGCTGGGCTCGTTTGTCTGGGACATCAAGAACAATCGCTTCTCCGCTGACGAACGTTTCGCCCGCACCTTTTCCTACCCGCCGGATCAGGACCTGAGCGATCTGCAACAAGAGATTGCCGAATCGCGCATTCATCCCGACGACCACCCATGGGTACGGGAACGGGTCGCCCATTGCGTGCGCACTGGCGAGCCGTACAACGCTGAATACCGTGTGCAGCGCGGCGATGGCCAATATCTGTGGGTGCTGGCCAGTGGTGCCTGCGAGTTCGATGAAGACGGGAGGCCGTTTCGCTTCCCCGGCGTGCTGATCGATATTCATGAGCGCAAGAATGCTGAAGAGTCGCTGCTCAAATTCACCCGCAACCTCGAACAGCGCGTGGCCGCCGAGGTGGATGCGCGACTGGCCGCAGAAGAACAGTTGCGTCAGTCGCAGAAACTCGAAGCCATCGGCGGCCTGACCGGTGGCGTTGCCCATGACTTCAACAATCTGCTGCAAGTGATCGCCGGCAACCTGCATTTGCTCGCTCGGCATGAGCCGAACAATGCCAACGTGCAGCGCCGGGTCGGGGCTTCGCTGGCGGCGGTCGAGCGCGGGGCCAAACTGTCTTCGCAACTGCTGGCATTTGCCCGGCGGCAACCGCTTTCACCCGCCGTGTGCAACCCCGAGCAGATTTTCGAAGGCGTTGGCGAGTTGCTGCAACGCGCCTTGGGCGAAACCATTCAGATCGACGTGCAACTGCCGCCGCAGCCTTGGCATATCAACGTCGACCGCAACCAGTTGGAAAACGCGATTCTCAATCTGGCGATCAACGCCCGCGACGCGATGAAGGGCGAGGGCGTCATCGGCCTCAGTGCCGCCAATGTCTGTCTGGACAGTGAATATTGTGCCGGCAAGGGCATCGCGGCCGGTGAGTATGTTCGCGTGGCGGTCACCGACACCGGCGTGGGCATTGCTCCACAAATGCTGGAACAGGTCTTCGAACCGTTCTTCACCACCAAGGCCGACGGCCAGGGCACCGGCCTCGGTCTGAGCATGGTTTTCGGCTTCGTCAAACAGAGTGGCGGCCACGTCGAGATCGACAGCAAGCTCGGCGAAGGCACGCGGGTGCAGTTGTATTTCCCGCGCAGTCTGCGTCCGGTTCGCGAAGAGACCGCCAGTGTCGGCGAACGCAAGAGCGGTGGCCACGAAACCATTCTGGTGGTGGAAGACAATGACGCCGTGCGCGCTTCGGCGGTGGAGTTGCTGCGCGAAGAAGGTTATCGGGTGATGACCGCGTGCAATGGCGACGTGGCCATGCAGATGTTGCTGGAAGGCATCGAGATCGATCTGATCTTCACCGACGTGGTCATGCCCGGGCTGATCAAGAGTTCCGATCTGGCCGCGTGGGCCAAGGTGCAGACGCCGCCGGTGCCGGTGCTGTTCACCTCCGGGCATACCCGCGACATCATTTCCCGCGACCACCAGCTCAGCCCCGATACGCATCTGCTCGGCAAACCCTACAGCCCGCAAGCGTTACTGCAGATGATTTGCGAGGTGCTCGGCACCTGATGCCGAGCGCTGCCCAGTTTTTCAATCAAGGCAGGCCGATGATTTCCAAGCGCAATTCCAAAGCACCCGCCGGCATGGTTCGTGTGCGCGGCGCCCGCGAACATAACCTGAAGAACGTTGATGTCGATATTCCGCGCGATGCGCTGGTGGTGTTCACCGGTGTCTCCGGTTCGGGCAAGTCGTCGCTGGCGTTTTCCACGCTGTATGCCGAGGCCCAGCGGCGGTATTTCGAATCGGTGGCGCCGTACGCGCGGCGGCTGATCGATCAGGTCGGCGTGCCGGATGTCGATTCCATCGAAGGACTGCCGCCCGCCGTCGCTTTGCAACAGCAGCGCGGCACGCCAAGTGCGCGTTCGTCGGTGGGCAGCGTGACGACGTTATCGAGCCTGATCCGCATGCTCTATTCCCGCGCCGGCAGTTATCCGCCGGGGCAGCCAATGTTGTATGCCGAAGACTTTTCACCGAACACGCCGCAGGGCGCCTGCCCGGAGTGTCACGGACTTGGTCGCGTCTATGAAGTGACCGAAGCGCTGATGGTGCCGGACCCGAACCTGACCATCCGCCAGCGCGCCGTGGCGTCCTGGCCCTTGGCGTGGCAGGGGCAGAACCTGCGCGACATCCTGGTGACCATGGGCATCGATGTCGACATTCCGTGGAAAAAACTGCCGAAAAAGCAGCGCGACTGGATTCTCTTCACTGAAGAGACGCCGACGGTGCCGGTGTACGCCGGGCTGACCCCGGAAGAAACCCGCGTCGCTCTCAAGCGCAAGATGGAACCGAGTTATCAGGGCACCTTCACCGGCGCCAGGCGCTACATCCTGCACACCTTTACCCACTCGCAAAGTGCGCTGATGAAGAAGCGCGTTTCGCAGTTCATGCGCGGTAGCCCGTGCCCGTTGTGCGAGGGCAAGCGGCTCAAGCGCGAGGCATTGTCGGTGACCTTTGCCGGTTACGACATTGGTGAGTTGTCGCAGATGCCATTGCTGCAAGTGGCCGAGGTGCTGCGGCCGGTAGCGGCGGCGAATTATCTGGAACAGGCCGAGGAGAGCGGCGACACCCTCAGCCATGCGCAAACCCGCGAGGCGCGTCAGCAGCGGGTCGCCCATGGCGCCAGCGGGCATGCCAGCGCGCCGGACGTGCGCCACACGCCGAACCTGTCGCTGGAAAAACGTCTGGCGGCGCAACGCATTGCTGAGGATTTGCTGGAGCGGGTCAGCACCCTGACCGATCTCGGCCTGGGTTATCTCGCGCTGGAACGCAGTACGCCGACCTTGTCGTCGGGCGAGTTGCAGCGCTTGCGCCTGGCCACGCAATTGGGTTCGCAGCTGTTCGGGGTGATTTATGTCCTGGACGAACCGTCTGCCGGTCTGCATCCGGCGGATGGCGAGGCGTTGTTCGAGGCGTTGCAGCGCTTGAAGGCGGACGGCAACACATTGTTTGTGGTCGAGCATGATGTCGAAACCATGCGCCGTGCCGACTGGCTGATCGACGTCGGTCCGGCAGCGGGCGAGAAGGGCGGGCGCGTGCTGTACAGCGGTCCGCCTGCGGGACTCGCTGATGTTGCAGATTCGCAGACCCGCGCCTATCTGTTTGCCGAAAACCAACGCCCTGAGCGCGCCGCGCGCAAGCCGAGCGGATGGCTGAAGCTCGACGGCGTCACCCGCAATAACCTGAATAATCTCAGCGCCGAATTCCCCTTGGGCTGTTTCACCTCGGTGACCGGCGTATCGGGTTCTGGCAAATCGAGTCTGGTCAGTCAGGCCTTGCTGGAACTGGTCGGCGCGCAGCTGGGCCGTCCGGTGGCCGAGGCAGATTCAGAAGAACCGAGCCTGGAAGATGACGCGCCGCCGCCGCCCAGCACCGGGCAGATCAGCGCCGGGCTGGAGTCGATCAAACGCCTGGTGCAGGTTGATCAGAAACCCATTGGACGCACGCCGCGCTCCAATCTGGCGACTTACACCGGCTTGTTCGACAACGTGCGCAAGCTGTTCGCCGCGACTCCCGAAGCGCAAGCGGCGGGCTATGACGCCGGGCAGTTTTC
>NZ_RAZO01000068.1:0-10417 GCF_004307535.1 Pseudomonas sp. Sample_9 | reverse complement strand
CAGTTCAGGCGCCATCCAGCGTGCGGCGGACCTTGTCGAGCAGTTCGCTGATCTGGAACGGTTTGACCAGCATGTCCATGCCGGTGCCAAGGAAGACCTGACGGTTGAGCGCGGTTTCGGCGTAGCCGGTCATGAACAGGATCGGCAGCCCTTCGTGCCAGCCACGGGCAACATCCGCCAGTTCACGGCCGCTCATGCGCGGCAGGCCGACGTCGGTCAGCAGCAGGTCGATCGACGGATCGTTCTGCAAGCGCTCCAGCGCCGACTCGATATCAGCCGCCTGTGTGCAGCGATAACCGGCATCTTCCAGCACTTCGGTGACGAACAAGCGCACCGTGGCCATGTCCTCGACGATCAGCACATGCTCGCCACTGCCTTTGGCATCAGGCACCGGCACAGGCGCGTCGGCCCCGGTCGGGTCGTTGGTGCCGGGCAGCATGATGGTCACTTCGGTGCCACGCCGGGCGACGCTGCGAATGTGCGCATCACCGCCCGACTGACGGGCAAAACCGTAAATCGTCGACAGACCAAGCCCAGTGCCCTGACCCAACGGCTTGGTGGTGAAAAACGGTTCGAACACCTTGTCGATCACGTTGTGTTCAATGCCGGTGCCGTCGTCGCGTACCGACAGCGCCACGTACGCGCCATCGGCCAGATTAGGATCGCCGTGGGAATAAGCGGCGTAAGTATTGACCCAGATATTGCCGCCGGAGGGCAGGGCATCGCGGGCGTTGATCACCAGGTTGAGCACGGCGCTTTCCAGCTGCACCGGGTCGACCAGCGCAATCGCCGGTTTGTTGGTCAGTTCCAGCTTGAGGGTGATGCGCTCGCCGATGGTGCGCACCAGCAATTCTTCCAGCGAGCGGACATGCTCGTTGATGTCCACCGGCCGTGTATCGAGCGGCTGCTGGCGGGCAAATGCCAGCAGACGATGGGTCAGCGAGGCCGCGCTCATCGCTGAGTTCAGCGCTGCTTCGGTGTAGAACTGCACCTTGTCCAGACGCTCATCGGCCACGCGTTTCTGGATCAGTTCCAGGCTGGTGATGATCCCGGTCAGCAGGTTGTTGAAGTCGTGGGCGATACCGCCGGTGAGCTTGCCCAGCGCATCCATTTTCTGCACTTGCAGCAATTGCGCCTCGGCGTGCACGCGCTCGGCGACTTCCTTGGCCAGCTGCGTGGTGGTGTCATCCAGCCGCGCCAGATGCGAGCGCTCGCGGTGGCGGTGTTCGGTGACGTCCTCGACAAACACCAGGCTCAGCTCTGGCGTGCGATACGGCGAAATCTGCCATTGCGTCTCGCGAATCTCGCCCTGCACGCGCATGTTCAGCGTGCCTTTCCAGCGCTCGCCGTCGACCAGACGCAGACGCAGTTCATCGAGGATCGAGCATTGATCTTCGGCGAAGCATTCACGCAGCGCCTGCGGGTCGCGGTTATCGACGATCAATTGGGCAAATGCGTGATTGCATTCATGCACTTTCAGATTGGCATCGAGCACCGCGATCGGCGCCGAGACGTTAGCGAAGATCTCGCGGAAACGCGCCTCGCTTTCGCGCAGGGCATTTTCCGTGTCGCGCACCCGCAGCAGGGTACGCAGCGTCGCCAAGAGCACATCCGGGTCGACCGGGTGAATCAGATAGGCATCGGCGCCCGCGTTGAGGCCGGTGATGATGTCGCCGGTCTGGATCGACGCCGCTGACACATGAATCACCGGCAGCAGCGCAGTGCGCGGGTCGGCGCGCAACAGGCGGACGATGTCGAAACCGCTCATGTCCGGCAGGTTGACGTCGAGGATCAACGCATCGAGGGCTTCGCTCTCGATCAGGGCCAGGCCGTCGCTGCCGGTGCCGGCTTCGAGCACCGTGTAGCCATGGCGCTCCAGGCGTCGGCGCAGGGCGTAACGGGTGGCGACGTTGTCATCGACGATCAACAGGCGGATGTCACGATTCATCGACGTTCTCCAGAGCGATCGCCAGCGGGATGATGACAAAGAACGTCGAGCCGACGCCCGGCGTACTGTCTACCCCGACTTCACCGCCGAGCAGGGCGGCGAAACGCTTGCACAGTGACAGGCCCAGACCGGTGCCGCGCAGACGTTTCTGCAATGGCGAATCGACTTGGGAGAAGTCTTCGAACAGCGTGTCATGCAGCTCGGCCGCGATGCCGATGCCGGTGTCGCTGACGGCAAAGCGCACCTTGTCTTCACCTTCCAGTCGCGCCGACACGCGCACTTCGCCACGGGTGGTGAATTTCAGCGAGTTGGAAATGAAGTTGCGCAGGATCTGCCCGAGCTTCTTGTCATCGGTATACAGGCGCGGCAGGCCCAGCGGCTCTTCGAAGATCAGATCCACCGCCGAAGCATCGACGATGGCCGGAACATCCCGCGCAGGGCCGAAAACAGGTCGAACATGTCGAACCAGGCCGGCGAGATGCTGATGCGCCCGGCTTCGATCTTCGCCAGATCGAGCAGGTCATCAACCATGTCGCTGAGCTCGCGGGCAGCGGTGCTGACGAAGGCTACCTGCTTGTGCTGTTCAGGGCTGAGCGGGCCGTCCAGTTCGTCAGCGAGCAGACTGTTGATGCTCAGGATCGAGCCCAACGGCGTACGAAATTCGTGGCTCATGTACGACAGGAAGCGGCTTTTCAGATCCGATGCCTGACGCAGTTCTTCAGCCTGAGTGTCGAGCTCGGCGTACAGCGCCAGCACGCCCTGGTTGGTTTCATCGAGCTCTTCGCGCAGGGCAGTGGTTTCGCGCTGCAACTGAGCGATGAGCGCCGCCTGTTCAGCAGGGCTCAGGGTTGTCGATTCAGCCATGGGCGGCCTCCAGATCAACGACCAGCACCGTCACGTCATCGCGACCGCGACAGAAGTCGCGGTGCAGGACGCTGGCTATCACGGACGGATGGCGATGCACCAGGCCGGGGTAGTCTTTGAGATTCCAACGGGACTGTAAGCCGTCGCTGTACATGATCAATAAATGTCCGTTCACGTGAGCATAGTCAAAGGGTTTGGCTTTACGGTACTGGCCGCCGACGATACCGGGGTGCGAGGCCAGGCCACGGGATTTGCCAGCCTCGAGCAGACTGGCGCCAATGTTACCGACACCGGCGAACGTCAGACCATCGCGCTGGCTGTCGAACTGCGCGAAAGCGACGGCGCCGCCGCGGGTGCCGAGCATTTCCTGATGCAGGTCTTCCATCAATACCACAGGATCGGCAAACGGCGCCCGCGCGAATGCCTGGGCACCGGCCAGGCCCGCACGTTCCGCGTCCTCGCCATGGCCGAGGCCATCGACCACCAGCGCGCTGATCCGCGAACCTTCATACGCCAGATGCCAGACATCACCGCAGGCCGGATCGGCATGCAGCGAATGCTGGCTGACCCCGAAGCGGATATCCGCGTGACGATCGCTGCGCGCAAAGATCCGCGCCAGCAACACCGCGCCACGGTGGTCGGCGTAGACATCGAACACATTGGTTTGTCGCGAGACCGCGCCAAGACCGATGCCCTGCGTACCGCCAGTGGAAAAACCATCCGCCAGACAGGCATCCAGATCAAAGCCCTGCGCGCGATCCACGGTCTGCATTTCGATGCCGAAACCGTTATCCGGACGAGTCAGTACACGCAGATGGAACTCGCCGCGCTGGGCATGCTTGAGCACGTTGCTTGCCAGTTCCGTCGCGACCAGTGCCACGCGGCCGGCATCGTTTTCGTCGAAGCCATGCTGCTCGGCGAGTTTCTGCGCGGTGCGCCGGGCGTGGCCGATCTGGCTGCTGTCCTCGATCGGCAGAACCTGGGTCAACGACCCGGTGATATTCATGTCCATCGTGTGATCGTAATGCGCGTGCCTTTGCCGGGCTCAGTGTCGAGTTCGAATTCATTGACCAGGCGCTTGGCGCCGGTCAGGCCGAGGCCTAGTCCGCTGCCGGAAGTCCAGCCGTCGGTCATCGCCAGTTTGATGTCGGGGATGCCCGGGCCTTCGTCGCGGAACGTGATGCGCAAACCGACCCGGCCGTTTTCCTCGAGGATCTGCCAATCCATGTCGCCGCCGCCGCCATAGACCATGGTGTTGCGCGCCAGCTCGCTGACGGCGGTGACCAGTTTGGTCAGGTCGATCAGGCGCATGCCGCATTCGGTGGCGAGCTTGCGCGTGGTCTGGCGCGCCAGTACCACGTCCTGTTCGATCAGGATGGGTTGAGTACCACTGCTGCGTACGGTCATTGCAGGCGTACTCGATCCTGCAGCAGTTTCATTCCGCGTTCGACGTTGAGGGCGGTGCTGACGCCCGGCAAGGTCATGCCCAGCTCAACGAGCGTGATCGCCACCGCCGGTTGCATGCCGACCAGCACGGTTTCGGCGTCCATGATTTTCGACAACCCCGAGATGGTGCCGATCATGCGCCCGATGAACGAGTCGACCATGTCCAGTGCGGAAATGTCGATCAGCACACCACGGGCCGAGGTCCGGCTGATGCGCTCGGACAGATCGTCCTGCAGGGTCATGGCGAGCTGGTCGTGCATGTCGACCTGAATGGTCACCAGCAGCAAATCGCCCATTTGAAGAATCGGAATACGTTCCATGGTCAAGCCGTCTTGACGAGGCTGACACCCAAGCGGGTCAAGGCCAGTTTCAATGCGTCGGCCAGATTGGCCTTGGTGACTACGCCTTGCAGATCCAGACCCAGGTGAACGATGGTTTGGGCGATCTGCGGACGCACGCCACTGATGATGCAATCGGCGCCCATCAGGCGAATCGCGGTCACGGTCTTCAGCAGGTGCTGGGCGACCAGGGTGTCGACGGTCGGCACGCCGGTGATGTCGATGATGGCGATCTCGGAACCGGTGTCGACGATGCGTTGCAGCAGCGATTCCATGACTACCTGGGTGCGTTGCGAATCGAGGGTGCCGATCATTGGCAGGGCGAGGACGCCATCCCACAGCTTGACCACCGGCGTCGACAGTTCCAGCAATTCTTCCTGCTGACGCTTGATCACCGCTTCGCGGGATTTCTGGAAGGTGCCGATGGTGTGCATGCCGACCGTATCAAGCAGTTCGGAAACTTCCAGCAGTTGCTCGGCGAGCAGTGCCGGCTGGTCCTGATAATGGTTTTGCAGCAGGGCGAACAACGGGCCCTTCAGGGCAAAGATGAAATTGGCGGTTTGCTGGGAATCCTGGCCGAGCAGGGCGCGGCTCTGCGACAGCTTTTCAAGAAACTGACGGGTGTCTTCCCAGCCTGCGGCGGCAATCTTGCTGCCGTTGCCGTTTTCCAGACCGGCCAGCAGCAGGCCGAGCAAGTCGCGGGTTTGCTGAGCGAGGTCGTGTTCCTTGAGATTGCGCGTGGCACCGCTGGCTTCGAGGCGTTTGGTCCATTCGCTCAGCAGTTGAGCCTGGTTGTTCCTGATTGCTTCAACTGTGCTGTTCTGCAGTGCTGCCATGTGCGTGTCGCTCCGTTACGTATAGGGGCCGGCTCAGCGAAATGACCGGCGCGAATTGACTGACATTTGCCGCTTGAGATAGTTGTTCATCCAGCGGTGAAATTTTCTGCCTGCCGCGTCGAACGCCCCGCTAACTCTAGTCGGCGTGGCAGCAGGCAACGATGTTTTGAACGAATCTACGGCGTCAGGCTTCGAATCTGCATGCCCGACGTTTTCCAGTCGTGCTGGAAGAAGGAGGCAGGACTATGAATGAGGTGGATATGAACGAGCAAGCGCCGCAACAGCAAAATCAGTCCTCAGAGTCAATTAACCGCAACGACCCGGCCATCGACCCGCAGGCACCGGGACAAAATACCCCCGCGCCGGCTGAACAAGGACAGGCGGACAGCGCGGCTGCCGAGGTCGATCAGAAGCAGCATCACAATGACAACAGCAACGAGTTCAGCCCCGGCTTCAAGCCTGACCCGGATCGTCCTGAACCGGGCGAAAGCACCGACGCCGATATCGACACCGATGGCGGTTGATCGCTGAAACGCAAAAAGGCCGCATCGAAGGATGCGGCCTTTTTATTGCCGGGCGGTTACTTGCTCGGATGTTTGGCTTGCAGCTCTTTGGCGTGGGCCAGGTGTTTTTCCAGCGCTGGCAGCATCTTCTGTGCGAACGCTTTCAGTTCGGTGGCGCCTTTGGCCTTGTCATCGGTCACGGTGTTCGCCTGTTTCTTGAACAGCTCGATGGTTTCTTCATGAGCCTTGACCTGGTTGTTGGCATAGGCCGCATCGAAGGATTCATCGCGCATGTCGAGAATCTTTTCCTTGGCCTGTTTGACCAGGGTGGTGGTGTCCGGGACTTCGATATCGTTGGCTTTGGCGATCGCCGCCAGCTCATCGTTGGCCTTGCTGTGATCGGTGATCATCTGGTTGGCAAAGGCTTTGATGTCTGCTGACTGGCTTTTTTCCAGAGCCAGGCGGCTGGTTTCGATTTCAGCGATGCCACCGGCGGCGGCGTTATCGACAAAATCGTTGTCGGTAGCGGCAAAGGCGCTGCCCATGCCGGCAGACAGTGCAACAGCCAGAGCGAGATGACGCAGGTTGAATCCGTCCATTGGGTATCTCCACGCAGGTTTTTGTGAGCGTTATCCAATGGAGCGAACGCACAGACCAAAGGTTTTATCGCATTTACGACAGGGCGACGAACGGCAACCGCTGGTCTGACAGGGTGTCGACAGAAGCCATTGCGCAAGGCCATGCTGATAACGAGTCAGCGCATCGGTCGCGCTGGTTGTCGATCAATTTGATGGAGGTGTTTCATGCCGGTTTCACATGATCTGTATCAGGACCTGGGCTGCAAAAAGGAAGAGATCGAGCAAAAACGCTCCGAGGATGCGAAGCTGGATTCGCTGCTCAACAAGTATTTCGACGTGGATAAAGCGGTCGTCGAGGCCGAGAACGCCCAGTCCGACGCCCCCACTGACGACGAGCTGAAAAAGCTCAAAGAGAAGCGTGTGATCGTCAAGGAACAGATCGTCGCCCAACTGGCCGGGCAGCCGCTGACGGGACAGTAATCACCCGACCTGTGGTCATTTTCTCAAGGGAACGGCTACGGTCAACGGCACCTCCAATGTGCAGAGTCTGCAAACCATCGACTCGTTGCGAGGTGCCTCATGAACGATCCGAAATTCCCCAGTGAAGAGCAGGGCGGCTTCGACCCGATACCGACCCGCCCTGAACCGAACAGCCCGGCGCATACCACAGCGCATCCGGAAAAAACCGTAAAGGAATTGCCGGAGGATGAAGATCCGGAGAAGTTCGACCGGTCCAGCAACTGACAGACTGCCTTCGCGAGCAGGCTCGCTCCCACATTTGGAATTCGTTTCCCCTGTGGGAGCGAGCCTGCTCGCGAAGGCGCAAGTCCATTCCCCCGCAAATCGCGCAGGCTCACTTCAGCGCCGCATCCAACCCCATCCGCCCCATATGCCTCGCCTTCAACGATCCGAAATACAACCACTGCCCATACTCGCGCACCGTGGTAATCGGCGAATAATTGCCTTCGCTCGCGTCCTGCAGATTGGCAATCACCTTGCCGTCCAGATCCAGCCCCAACACGAACCCACGCTTTTCAACAGGCTTGGGCAAAACCGTCAGCGCCCGCACTATCATCTTGCGCAAAAACGGATGTTCAGCCGTGCCGTCGAGTAATGCACTGCGCGGCGCGTACAACGCTACCCAAAAGCGATTGCTGCCATTGAACGAGAGGTTGTCCGGAAGCCCCGGCAAGTTGTCGATGAACACATCATGGGTACCGGCCTTCGGCCCGCTCAGCCAGTAGCGGCTGATGCGATAAGCACCGGTTTCATTGACCAGCACATAGGCTTCGTCGGGGCCAAGGGTGACGCCGTTGGCGAACTGCAACTTGTCGAGCAAGACGCTGGTCTTGCCGCTCTGAAAGTCGTAACGCAGCAAACGGCCGTCGGCGCCGTGCTCGATGATCGCCTCACCGTCATGGCCATAGCCCCAGCGGCTCGAGGCATCGCTGAAGTAGGCGTAGTGGCCTGACTTGTCGATCGCTACATCATCGGTGAAACCAAATGGCACGCCGTTGGCCTCGGTGGTCAACGGGATCACGCGGCCCTGCGCATCGAGAGACAGCAGGCCCTTGACCGCATCCGCAATCACCAGCATGCCGTTCGGATGACGGGCGAGGCCCAAGGGGCGGCCACCGGTGTCGGCCAGGACCTTGCGCTGCGTGCCGTCGAGGCTGCTGCGGATCAGCCGGCCGTCATGCAATCCGGTGATGAGAAATTCGTCTTCCAGCAGCAGCGCCTCAGGCCCTTCGATGTCGCTCGGCCCGACCTTTGCAACAGCTTTCAGGCGCTGGTTGTCCGCGTAGATGCCTTCTTTCAGCGAGGGCGCCGGTGATGGTGTCCATGCTACCGGTTCGACTTTGGTTGGCAGCAAAAACAAGAAGGCGATGACGAGAGTGATCAGCAGGCACAGCAGATAACGTAATTTCACGCGCTGGCCCTCGCCGCGCCGATGTACTGCGCGGTCGTGTCGCGCAGGGCAAGCATGGACGCGGCAGACTCGCGCTCGATGCGACGCTTGAGCAACAGGCGATTAGCCAGACGCATGAGCAAACCGTCAAAGCGATATTCCAGCGTGCGCACGAAACGCGTGCCGCCAGCCTCCGCCGAGCACTCGTAAGTCAAACGCAGGGACAGGCCCTGATCACTTTGCGCGCGTGCGCACCAGCGCCGGCCCGGCAGGTATTCACTGACTTCCCAGCGCAAGTGACCGGCACGTCCGCCGGCATGGATGTCCTCTTCGAAACGCGCACCGGCATGCAGCGGGCCTTGCGGACCGTCAATTTTCAATGAAGACGGATGCCAGTCCGGCCAGTGACTGACGCTGGCGGCATAGGCCAGCACAGCGACCGGCTCGCCGGCGATATCGATCTGGTGCTGCATGCGCGTCATGGGCATTTGCGAATCACTCAAAGGGGCGGGTTCCGGCTCGAGGTACAGCGTGCCGAACAGGTAGTCCATCAAGGGCAGAACGATGTTGAAGTTACGCTCCTGCATGCGCTCGCGGCGGTGATGCAGTTCATGCAGACGGCGCATCTGGCGAATCCACGGCAACCGGGTCAAGGGATTTCGCGGCGGCAGATGTTCACAGGCGTGAAAGGCTTCGTAGAGCAGATAACCGAGCACCATGCACCCTGCGAAAAGCCCGGCGACATTGGCGTTGACCTGCGCGAGCAGCCACCAAAGGGGCAGGGTGATCACCAGGGTATGAATGACGATCAGCCAGGCTGGAAACAGAATCACCCGCCAGTCCCGCGCGCTGTCGTAGGTCATGTGCCCGGGGGTGAAAAAGCTGTGATGGTCGCCGGCATGCCGCGCGTAGAACATCTTTGCGAAGGCTTTTTTGTGATGGCCCAGATGGCGATGGACCATGTACACGCCGAAGTTGAACAACAACAGGCTCAGCGGCACCGTCAGCCATTCCAGCCAGTTCACTGAATGCACCGTGCGCCAGAACGCAGCGATCGCGAAAATGCCGAACAGCAATACGAACGCGCCATGCAGCCACGGGTTGTACAAAGGATGAATGGCCGCGCGGTAGCGGCTGCGGAATGCCTCGGTGGTCTGCCTCAATGCGTTTCACCTGCGGGTATTGTTGTTATACCCGGCAGATTAGCCGATCCGCTGACTTGTGCAGCGCGAACCTTGCGGCCTTAAGCGCCATGCTCTGGACTGAGGCTGTCCGTCAGCTCAACGGATTCCAGCGCTGCGACCAGTCGTCATCGGTGCGGATCACTTCGCGCAACAGATCGAAGGCCTGTTGCAGCACTGCCGAGTCGCGATCACGGGAATACACCAGATAGGTCGGATAGCCGAATTCCGGCGCTTTGGTGACGGCTTCCAGGGCGCCGGTCTCCAGGTAAGTGCGCACAACGCGAGTACGGAAATAGCCGCTGCCGCCATGTTCGAGGATGTATTGCAGGGCCAGCGGGCCAAGGTTGAAGCTCAGCGCGGCTTTGGCTTTTTCCGGCAGGGCGGCGTCGTGCTGACGGCGGAAATCCGGGCCCCAATCGATGTAGACGTAAGGCTCCGGACGCTCGGGGGCGCGCACCAGAATCAGTTTTTCCTCCAGCACTTGCTCGACCTGCAAGCCCGGCCAGTACTCCGGTTGATAAACCAGCGCCGCATCGAGTACGCCAAGTTCGAGCTGACGCAACAGATTCTCGCCATCGCGGATTTCCATGCGCAGTGCGTGGCCGGGGATTTTCTCGCGCAGTTCCGCCGCCCAACTGAGCATCAACGGGTTGCACAGGCTGACCTCGCCACCGATGTGCAGAACGTTGTGATAACCCTCGGGCAGCGGCAAGTCGCGGCGCGCGGCTTCCCAGGTCTGCACCAGTTGATTGGCGTAGATCACGAACGCTTCGCCATTGGCCGTCAACTTCGCCCCGGCGCGATTGCGCAC
>NZ_RAZO01000377.1:12200-15820 GCF_004307535.1 Pseudomonas sp. Sample_9 | reverse complement strand
TGCTGCCGGCTGATGCGATTGCCACGACCGAAGTGAAAAACCAGGCGCGCCTGCCGGAACTGAAATAAACGGTGCAGGAACTGACTTTGCCCTGATCGTTCCCACGCGCAGCAAAGGAATGCCTCAAGGGACGCTCCGCGTCCAGTGACGCGGAGCGTCACGGGCTGCATTCCCACGCAGAGCGTGGGAACGATCCGATAACCGAGCCCGTTCAACAGAGGCAATCACTATGACCAGCATGGAACCCGGCGCCACCGGGGTCGATCCGCGCCTGAGCTTCGACGACCCGTTACTGGACGGCCTGCTGATCCTCTGCAAACTGCATGGCGCCACGGTCAGTCGTGCCAGCCTGAGCGCCGGGCTGCCTCTGAACAAACAACGCCTGAGCCTCGATCTGCTGCCCCGTGCAGCCGCGCGGGCCGGATTACAGGCGCGGTTGTTGCGCCGTGACCTGAAAGACATTTCGCCGCTGAACCTGCCGATCCTGCTGCTGCTCAACGACGGCCGCACCGCCGTACTGCGACGGTTTGGCGAAGATGGCAAAGCCCTGCTGCTGCCCAGCGAAGCCGACGGCGGCGAGCAATGGGTCAGTCGCGAAGAGCTCAGCGAACACTACAGCGGCCAGGCCTTGTTCGCCCGTCCGCGCCACGAACTCGAAGACCTGCGCGCGCCGCTGGTGCCACGGGTAAACGCGTGGTTTCGCGACACTCTCAAACTGTCGAAATGGCTGTACAGCGATGCGATCCTCGCCAGTTTCCTGATCAACCTGCTCGGCCTTATGGTGCCGCTGTTCGTCATGCAGACCTACGACCGCGTGGTGCCGAATCAGGCGACCTCGACGCTGTGGGTGCTGTCGATCGGCCTGTTGATCGGCACCGGTTTTGAACTGGTGCTGCGCGTAGTGCGTGCGCACCTGCTCGACACCGCCGGCAAGAAAACCGATGTGATCCTCTCGGCGACGCTGTTCGAGCGCATCACCGGCATGTCGATGAAAGCGCGGCCGGCGACCATCGGCGGCTTTGCCCAGAGCATTCACGATTTCCAGGGCCTGCGTGAATTTCTCACTGCCGTGACCCTGACCAGCCTGATCGACTTGCCCTTCGTGGTGCTGATGCTGGTGGTGATCGGCCTGCTCGGCGGCTGGCTGGTGGTGATTCCGCTGCTGGCGTTTCCGATCACCATCATCTTCGCCATGGCGATTCAGGTGCGCCTGCGTGACACCGTGCAGAAAAGCCTGAGCCTCGGCGCCGAGCGTCAGGCGGTGCTGATCGAAACCCTCGGCGGCCTGGAAACCCTCAAGGCCTGCGGCGCCGAAAGCGAGCGTCAGCACAAATGGGAAAGCACCCACGGTGCCCTCACCCGCCTCGACAGCCATGCGCGCAACCTGTCGGCGCTGGCCACCAACGGCACCCTGTTCATCCAGCAGTTTTCCGGGATGGCGACGATTGTGGCCGGGGTCTACAGCATCATCGCCGGCAACCTCAGTGTCGGCGCGCTGGTCGCCACTTACATGCTCGGCAGTCGTGTGCTCGCCCCGCTCGGGCAGATCGCCGGGCTGATCACCCGCTACCAGCAAGCGCAACTGACCATGAAAAGCACCGACGCGCTGATGGCGCTGCCGCAGGAGCGCGACGGCAAACAGCGGCCGCTGGAACGCACGCAATTGCAAGGCGCACTCGACGTCAACGGCGTGACGTTCCACTACAACGGCCAGAATGCGCCAGCGCTGAGCGAGGTCAGCTTCAGCCTGAAAGCCGGCGAGCGGGTCGGCATCATCGGCCGCAGCGGCTCGGGCAAAAGCACGCTGGCACGACTGGTCATGGGTTTCTACGAAGCGGAGGAAGGTCAACTGCTGCTCGACGGCCTCGACCTGCGTCAATTGGATGTGGCTGACCTGCGCCAACAGATCGGCTATGTCGCCCATGATCTGCCGCTGCTCGCCGGCAGTCTGCGGGACAACCTGACCCTCGGCGCTCGCTACATCAGCGACTCGCGCATGCTCGAAGTCGCCGAGCTGACCGGTGTTACCGAACTGGCTCGGCAACACCCGCAAGGCTTCGACCGACCGGTAGGCGAACGCGGGCAATTGCTTTCCGGCGGCCAGCGCCAGGCGGTGTTGCTGGCGCGCGCGTTACTGCTCGATCCACCGATCATGCTGCTCGACGAACCCACCAGCGCGATGGACAACAGCAGTGAAGATGCACTGCGGCAGAAACTGCATGGCTGGGTGCAAGGCAAAACCCTGTTGCTGGTCACTCACCGCACCTCGATGCTGAGCCTGGTGGACCGGTTGCTGGTGCTGGACAACGGCCGGGTCGTCGCCGACGGCCCGAAAGAAGCGGTCATCGATGCACTGCGCAAGGGCCGTGTCGGCTCGGCGGCGGTCTAGGAGTTACGCCATGCCTGCTTCCTCCGATAGCAACAAGCGCGGTTACTTCGACAGCTTCGGCAAAAGCGCCGAAGCCGAATTCATGCCGGAAACCGCCGGCGCGGCGTTGCAGGATTCGCCGCGCAAATCGCGGATCACCGTGTGGCTGGCGGCAGCGCTGCTGATCGCCGCGCTGGTGTGGGCCAAATTCGCCGTGCTCGAAGAAGTGACCATGGGCGAAGGCAAGGCGATTCCGTCGAGCAAAATCCAGGTCATTCAGAACCTCGAGGGCGGCATCGTCACCGAGCTGTTCGTTCGCGAAGGGCAAATGGTCAACAAGGGCGACACCCTGCTGCGTCTGGATGACACGCGCTTTCGCTCGAACAAGGGCGAGAGCGAGGCCGACCGTTACGCGCTGACCGCGCAGGTTGAACGGCTGTCAGCGGAGGCCGAGGGGCGCCCTTTCAAGCTCTCCGCCGAAGTGATCGCCAAGGCGCCGCAAGTCGCCGAGGATGAACGCTCACTGTACGAGCAACGCCAACGCCGCTTGGCCAGCGAACAGCGCACCCTCAGCGAACAACTGCGGCAGAAAACCCAGGAACTGGCGGAGTTTCGCTCCAAGCAAGGCCAGTTCAGCTCCAGCCTCGCGTTGTTGCAACAAGAAATGAACATGTCGGAACCGCTGGTCAAAACCGGCGCTGTGTCACCGGTGGAAATTCTCCGCCTCAGGCGCAGTGCGGTGGAAATTCGCGGTTCGCTGAACGCTACCACGCTGGCGATTCCCCGGGCCGAATCGGCCATCGCGGAGATCCGCAGCAAGATCGACGAATCCGAGCAGACCTTCCGTTCCGAGGCCGCCAAAGAGCTGAATGAGAAACGCACCGACCTGTCGAAAATCACCGCGTCGAGCATCGCCATCGACGATCGCGTCAGCCGCACTACGGTGACGTCGCCGGTGCGTGGCGTGATCAAGCAGATGAAGGTCAACACCATCGGCGGCGTGGTCCAGCCGGGCAGCGACATGGTCGAAATCGTGCCGCTGGAGGACAACCTGCTGATCGAAGCCAAGGTCCGCCCGCAAGACGTCGCGTTCCTGCATCCGGGCCAGAAAGCCATGGTCAAGTTCAGTGCCTACGACTACACGATTTACGGCGGGCTGAGCGCCAAGCTCGAGCTGATCGGCGCCGATACGATCACCGATGACAAGGGCAACAGCTTCTATCTGATTCAGGTGCGCACCGACAAGAATCAC
>NZ_RAZO01000377.1:1416-12100 GCF_004307535.1 Pseudomonas sp. Sample_9 | reverse complement strand
CGATGACAAGGGCAACAGCTTCTATCTGATTCAGGTGCGCACCGACAAGAATCACTTGGGCGGCGATGTTAAACCGCTGCTGATCATCCCGGGGATGGTGGCGACAGTAGACATTATCACCGGTGAGAAAAGCGTTTTGGATTACTTGCTCAAACCGGTGCTGAAAGCGCGGACTGAGGCGATGCGCGAGCGCTAGTGATCTTTGAATTGCGGTGATTGATCTGGCGCTTTCGCGAGCAGGCTCGCTCCCACAATTGGAATGCGTTCCCCTGTGGGAGCGAGCCTGCTCGCGAAGAGGCCCGCACAGACAATGATCATCTGTCGCCATGGTTACGCTGAAAAACCTCCTCCCCCATCGCCGCAATCTGCCCTTCGATCAGCGCTTCAAACGGCTTGAGCAACGGCGCAAACGTCGTCGGCGCTTCGAGGGTTTCGAGCGCCTGGACTATCGCCTCGATCGTCGATAGCGCCCCCGGCCCCGGTGCCTTGCGCAAGCGATAGCGCGACACACCGCCCTCGGCCAGGGTCACCCGTGGCAGTGCTGCCAGCAGCGGATTGAGGTGCAGCATCTTGCGCGCCTTGCGCCAGGTGCCGTCCGGGACGACCAGCAACATTGGCTGATCATTTGGCGCGTAAACCTGCAACGGCTGCGCATCCTCAGCCGGGAACAGCAACCGCGCCTGATAACCCGGCTGGTTCAACAGTTTCGGCAAATCCTCGAATACCTCGCCGACAATCAGCTCGGCATTGCTCAGCCCCTGCGCAGCCAAGCGCGCGGTATTGAGCGCGTGACTGACCTCGCTCGGATGCTGCAGCAGCAAGACTCGGGTGCGGCTATCAAGATGCGGAATCAATGGGCACAGGCAATGGGTCTGGGGGCGCAGGCAGCGCAGGCATTGGGCTCGGGACATGATGGGTTACGCCTGATTCAATTGCGCTTTGAGCAAATCGCGGAAGGTCTGGATCAGCGGCTCGCGGCTGCGGCCCCTGCGCATGATCATCGAAAACGGCGCCTGATAACCGAAGGTCGCCGGCAGCAGAACGCGCAGATCACCCTTGTCGGCCCAGGCCTGCGCGTAGTGCTCCGGCAGATAACCGATGTAGGCGCCGGAGAGCACCAGAATCAGCTGCGCTTCCATACTTTCCACAGTCGCGGCGCTGTGTTTGAAACCGTGCCGGGCCAGTTCCGCCTGACTCCAGTACCCGCGCCCGACCATCCGTTGCTGGGTGATGACCTGCTCGGGAATGCGCCGTTCGTTGAACAGTGGATGGCGACTGCTGCAATACAGCCAGTGCTGCTCGCGGTACAGCGGCATGTAGACCAGACCGCTCATGCGCGTGGAAAACGCACCGATGGCCAGATCGAGGCGATTGTCCTGCACGCCGAGCTGCAATTCGTAAGGGCTCATCACCGACAGGTGCAAATGCACCGCCGGGTGTTCCTGGCTGTAGGCGCCGATGGCTTCAGCAAACGGCAGGGCCTTGTCGCTGACCGTGGAATCGATCACCCCGAGATTGAGCGTGCCGCGCAGTTCGCCCTTGAGCGCGGCGGCATATTGCTCGAAGCCTTCAAGCTCGGCGAGCAGGCGCAGGGTTTCCTGATGGAACAGCTCGCCCTTGCTGGTCAGGCTGAACCCGCCGCGCCCGCGATGGCACAGCACCAGACCAAGCGCGGCTTCGAGCTGGCTCATGTAGGTGCTGATCGCCGAGGTCGACAGGTTGAGTTCCTGCTGCGCGTTGGCGAAACCCTGATGGCGCACGACGCTGACGAAGATGCGCAGGAGTTTCAGGTCGGGTAAAGCGTTGGCCATTTCTGCTCCCAAGGATCGTTCCCACGCTCTGCGTGGGAATGCAGCCCGTGACGCTCTGCGTCACTTGCGAGTACGGCTGGACGCGGAGCGTCCGTGGATGCATTCCCACGCAGAGCATGGGAACGATCAGGTGTGGAAGTCTGGCATTAGTTTAGAAAAATCTGAACTAAGTTTTTGCCCGTAGCGATTCTTCCCCGTCACTACATTTCGCATGATCGGCCCAACAGCGGCGTCCGAACCTGTGCTCCACGGCGCGCCGGCATAAATAAAACAAAGACGATGAGGCCCTACCCGTGGACAAGATTCTTCACCAACCACTGGGCGGCAATGAAATGCCGCGCTTCGGCGGCATCGCCACCATGCTCCGACTTCCCCATGTACCGACCGCTGCCGGCCTCGACGCTGCCTTTGTGGGCGTGCCGCTGGACATCGGCACTTCGCTGCGCCCCGGCACCCGCTTCGGGCCGCGCGACATCCGCACCGAATCGGTGATGATCCGCCCGTACAACATGGCCACCGGCGCCGCGCCGTTCGACTCGCTGTCGGTGGCCGACATCGGTGACGTGGCGATCAACACCTTCAACCTGCTCGACGCCGTGCGCATCATCGAAGAAGCCTACGACAACATTCTCGAGCACAACGTCATTCCGATGACACTGGGTGGCGACCACACCATCACCCTGCCGATCCTGCGCGCGATTCATAAAAAGCACGGCAAGGTAGGCCTGGTGCACATCGATGCCCACGCTGACGTCAACGACCACATGTTCGGCGAGAAGATCGCCCACGGCACCACGTTCCGTCGTGCCGTCGAAGAAGGTCTGCTCGATTGCGATCGTGTGGTGCAGATCGGTTTGCGTGCCCAGGGCTACACCGCCGACGACTTCAACTGGAGCCGCGATCAAGGCTTCCGCGTGGTGCAGGCCGAAGAGTGCTGGCACAAGTCGCTGGCGCCGCTGATGGCTGAAGTACGCGAGAAAGTCGGTGGCGGTCCGGTGTACCTGAGTTTCGACATCGACGGCATCGACCCGGCCTGGGCGCCCGGTACCGGCACCCCGGAAATCGGCGGCCTGACCACCATTCAGGCGATCGAAATCATCCGTGGCTGTCAGGGCCTCGACCTGATCGGTTGCGATCTGGTAGAAGTCTCGCCCGCTTACGACACCACCGGCAACACCTCGCTGCTGGCCGCCAACCTGCTGTACGAAATGCTCTGCGTACTGCCTGGCGTGGTTCATCGCTGAGGGTCGGTCATGCACGCACGTGATCAGGTTTTGCACGCGGCCGCCGAGTTGGTCGCCGCGTTTGCGCGTAACGATCGCGAAGCTTACTTCGGCGCATTCAGCACCGATGCCAGCTTCGTTTTCTACACCCTCGACCAGCCGTTGCTGTCGCGCGATGCCTATCAGGCGTTGTGGGACCGCTGGCGCGCCGAGGAGGGTTTCGAGGTGCTGTCGTGCACCTCGAGCAACGCCTTTGTCAGCCTGCAGGGTGACGTGGCGGTTTTCATCCATGACGTGGCCACCGAGCTGCGCATGCAAGGGGAGCAACACTTCAGCCAGGAGCGCGAGACGATTGTTTTCAGAAGACAAACGTCGAGCCTAGAACAACAAGGCCTATGGCTGGCCTGTCACGAACATTTGTCCGCAATGCCGGAAGGGCTGCCACCCCCTTAGCCAATGGTGACGCTCACGCACGATGAGCGCGCCTGATGATCGGAGCAGATCATGAATAACAACAACAACGAAAAAAGCCTTAGCAGCATCGAAACAAACGGGGTCGAACAGATCCCGGATCATGAGCGCGACGCCCGACCCAGCGACCTGTTTCGCTTGATCTTCGGCGGCGCCAATACGTTTGCCACCGCTGTGCTCGGCAGTTTCCCGGTGCTGTTCGGCCTGTCGTTTCAGGCCGGTGTCTGGGCGATTGTGCTGGGTGTGGTGGTCGGCGCGCTGATCCTCGCGCCGATGGGCCTGTTCGGCCCGCTCAACGGCACCAACAACGCCGTGTCTTCCGGTGCGCACTTCGGCGTGCACGGGCGGATTGTCGGGTCATTCCTGTCGTTGCTGACGGCAATCGCGTTCTTCTCGCTGTCAGTGTGGAGCTCGGGTGATGCGCTGGTCGGCGGTGCCAAACGCCTCGTTGATCTGCCGGAAACCGACCTGACCCTGGGCCTGGCCTACGGTCTGTTCGCGCTGCTGGTGCTGACCGTGTGCATCTACGGTTTCCGTATCATGCTGTGGGTCAACCGCATCGCGGTGTGGGCCGCGAGCCTGTTGTTCCTGCTCGGCATCTTCGCCTTCGCCCCTGCATTTGACAGCCAGTACGCCGGCAGCGTGGCGCTGGGTCAGGCCGGGTTCTGGGCGGCATTCATCGGCGCGGCGCTGGTGGCGATGAGCAACCCGATTTCCTTCGGTGCGTTCCTCGGCGACTGGTCGCGCTACATCCCGCGTGAGACACCGAAGGGCCGGATCATGCTGGCGGTGATCGCCGCGCAACTGGCAACGTTGATCCCGTTCCTGTTCGGCCTCGCCACCGCCACCATCGTCGCGATCAAAGCGCCGGACTACATCGCCGCGAACAACTATGTCGGCGGCTTGCTGGCCGTGTCGCCGAGCTGGTTCTTCCTGCCGGTGTGCCTGATTGCGGTGATCGGCGGCATGTCCACCGGCACCACGTCGCTGTATGGCACCGGCCTGGACATGTCCAGCGTGTTCCCGCGCGTGCTGTCCCGGGTCAAGGCGACCTTGCTGATCGGCGTGCTGTCGATCGCCTTCATCTTCATCGGCCGTTTTGCGGCGAACCTGGTGCAGAGCGTGTCGACCTTCGCCGTGTTGATCATCACCTGCACCACCCCATGGATGGTGATCATGATCATCGGCCTGCTGGTACGGCGCGGCTTCTACTGCCCGGATGATCTGCAAGTGTTCACCCGTGGTGAACAGGGCGGACGCTACTGGTTCAACCACGGCTGGAACTGGCGCGGTCTGGGGGCGTGGATTCCGAGTGCGCTGGTCGGCCTGTGCTTCGTCAACCTGCCGGGCCAGTTCGTCGGCCCGCTGGGCGAACTGGCCGGCGGCATCGACATCAGCTTGCCGGTGACGTTGGGCCTGGCGTCGGTGGTGTATCTGACGCTGCTACGCCTGTTCCCCGAACCTAGGGAAGTGTTTGGGCCAACGGATGTGCGCAGCGAAGCCGCCATAAAACCCGAACTACGTCAGGCCGCCTGAATAAACGCAAAACCCTGTGGGAGCGAGCCTGCTCGCGAAGACTTCAGCACATCCAACGTTGATGTGACTGACAGACCCCCTTCGCGAGCAGGCTCGCTCCCACAGGAAGCCTTGCAGACCCCATTTGCTTGACCATAAAAAAGACAATCGGAGACACGCCATCATGGCTTTGGATTTATTCGTCGTACTCATTTATGCCGCTGCGATGCTGATTCTCGGCTACTACGGCATGCGCAAGGCCAAGACCCACGAAGACTATCTGGTTGCCGGGCGTAATCTTGGGCCGTCGCTGTACATGGGCACCATGGCAGCAACCGTCCTCGGCGGCGCCTCCACCGTCGGCACCGTGCGTCTGGGTTACGTGCATGGCATCTCCGGATTCTGGCTGTGCGCGGCACTGGGCTGCGGCATCGTCGCGCTGAACCTGTTTCTCGCCAAGCCCTTGCTGAAACTCAAGGTATTCACCGTCACCCAGGTCCTGGAGAAGCGCTACAACCCGATGGCGCGCACCGCCAGTGCGACGATCATGCTCGCTTACGCGCTGATGATCGGCGTGACCTCGATTCTGGCGATCGGCACCGTGCTGCAAGTGTTGTTCGGTCTGCCCTTCTGGATTTCCGTACTGCTGGGCGGCGGTATCGTGGTGACTTATTCAACGATCGGCGGCATGTGGTCGCTGACCCTGACGGACATCGTCCAGTTCGGCATCCAGACAGTGGGCCTGATGTTCGTGTTGTTGCCGATCTGCCTGTACCGCGTAGGCGGCTGGGATCAATTGGTCGCGCAACTGCCGGCGGCCAGCTTCAACTTCACCAGCATCGGCTGGGACACGATCATCACCTACTTCATGATCTATTTCTTCGGCATCCTGATCGGCCAGGACATCTGGCAGCGGGTGTTCACGGCAAAAAGCGAAAAAGTCGCCAAGTACGCCGGCACCTCGGCCGGGATCTACTGCATCATTTACGGCCTGGTCTGCGCCTTGATCGGCATGGCTGCGCATGTGCTGATTCCGGATCTGGACAACGTCAACAACGCTTTTGCCGCCATCGTCAAAGTCTCGCTGCCTGACGGCATCCGTGGCCTGGTGATCGCTGCTGCACTGGCGGCGATGATGTCCACCGCCAGCGCCGGCCTGCTCGCCGCGTCCACCACCCTGACCGAAGACCTGCTGCCGAAACTGCGCGGCGGCAAACAATCCAACGTCGCGGTCAGCCGTCTGTTTACGCTGCTGACGGGGATCGCGGTGTTGGGCATTGCTCTGGTCGTCAATGACGTGATCAGCGCGCTGACCCTGGCTTACAACCTCTTGGTCGGCGGCATGCTGATTCCGCTGATGGGCGCGATTTTCTGGAAGCGTGCGACTACTGCCGGGGCGATCAGCGCGATGACGCTGGGCTTTATCACGGCGCTGGTGTTCATGGTCAAGGACGGCATGGACGCGAACTCGCCGATCTATTACAGCCTGGGTGTCAGCCTGGTGAGCTTTGTACTGGTCAGCCTGTTCTCGCCGCGCCCGGCGACCGTGGCAACGGCGGTGTGAATCGGCTGTAACGACTTGATGTTTTCTTCAGCGGGTGTGGCGTCGGTAGCCACACCCGTTTTTTTTGCCTGATAAAAAACAAAAGATCGCAGCCTTCGGCAGCTCCTACACTTTGTAGAAACTGCCGACGGCTGCGATCTTGAAATCTCTGATCGCAGGTATTAACGGCGACGTGGCTGGCGTCGGCGCTGTTCGTCGTCCGTGCGAATCGGTACCGGTTGCAGAGGCGGTTCGATCAAACCGAGGGCAACTCCCAAATCGTGCAGCCAGTTCTGGATTTTCTCTTTCATCGTCATGCCCCCTTCAGGGTGGTGCTGAGCGGCCGGAATTCTGAGGCCGCTTCGCACTGATAATAGTCCGAAGTCCTACGCAATGCTCGGTCAAATCCGCAATGATCTGTTACTGAATTGAACAGAATCTGTTGCGATTGGTTCACGCTGTTTCACGCACTTCATGCAAAGCCACGGGATAGACCGCTTGCTGCACGTCGATCCAGGCATTCAGGTTGGCCCCGGCCATACCCTTGCGCCACATGAGCCATGTTGTCGCACCCGCGAACGGCTCGGCCAACGGATGCACGGCGACGCTTTCACGACCCGGCAGGCTGGCCAGCATCGACTCGGCCATCAACGCCACACCACTGCCGGCAATCACACAGGCGAGCATGCCCTGATACGACTCGATCTCCATCGGCCGGCCCATCGCCGCGTGGTAGTGAGAGAACCACGCTTCCAGACGCATGCGATAGGAACAGCCCTGACGGAAGGTGAATACCGAACGCCCTTCCACATCGCGCGCGCTGTGCACCGGTGGATGGTCGATTTCGGTGATCAGCACCAGGCGTTCCTCGCACAGCGGTACGCCATCGAGCCCGGCCAGTTCCAGCGGTCCGTCGACCAATGCCGCGTCGAGGCGGCCGGTGAGCAACCCTTCGAGCAATTCCCCGGTCGGCGCCGATTGCACCTGCAAATTCACCATCGGGTATTGCTTGTGATAACGCGCCAGCAACGCCGGCAGATGGATCGCCGCCGTGCTGTACATGGTGCCCAGCACGAAGTCGCCGGCCGGTTGCCCGCCCATCACCGCCGCACTGGCCTGATCGCGCAGAGCGAAAAGTCTGCCGGTGTAGTCGAGCAGGACCTTGCCCGCCGGCGACAACTGCAAGCGCTGCCGTTCGCGGACGAACAGCTCAACGCCCAGTTGCTCCTCAAGCTGTTTCAGGCGCGTCGACAGATTTGATGGCACGCGATGCAGGCGCTCGGCGGCGCGGGTGATCGAGCCTTCCTCGGCGACCGCCTGAAATATCCGCAGCTGGCTGAATTCCACTGCTTTCTCCTGAACAGAACAAGTTACTCACTATTATTCAATTTTAAAGAAAGTCAATCGATCCTAGCCTGACGGTCATTGCTGCTTTGAAGGAAGCCCGACCATGTCGCCGCTGATACGTTTATCCGCCTGTTTCGTTGCCCTGATGATGGCCATGGGCATTGGCCGTTTCGCCCTGACACCTCAGATGCCGCACCTGCTCAGCGAAGGGCAGATCGACCTCACCGCCGCCGGGCTGATCGCGGCGGCCAACTACTTCGGCTATCTGCTCGGTGCCGTGGATGCGATGTTCGCCCAGCGGCCGCAGCAGGTGCAGCGTCGCCTGCATGGCGGGCTATGGCTGTGCGTGCTGCTGACCCTGGCGTCGTTCTGGGCCAACGGTTTCTGGTCGCACTTGCTGTTGCGCTTTGGTACCGGAGTCGCGAGTGCCTGGGTGCTGGTGATGATTACTTCGCTCAGTCAGCCGCTGGCGGCGGCGGCGAATCGACCGCGCTGGGGTGCTCTGGTTTTTGCCGGGCCGGGTCTGGGGATTTTTCTCACAGGGTTGCTGGCGCTGGTCTCACATCGACTGCAGCAGACATCGGCAACCCTGTGGCTGATTTACGCAGCCGCCGCGTTGCTGATGATGCTCGGCGTCTGGCGGTTGTTGCCGCAGCCCACCGCGGTAACCACGCCAGCGACAACGCATGTGAACGCAGCGAACCGAGGCATCGGTCGGCTGGCGCTGGTATATGCGCTGTACGGCATCGGCTACATCATTCCGGCAACGTTCCTGTCGCAGATGGCCAACGCGCAGTTTCACGGCCAGTGGCAGGCGGATCTGTTCTGGCCGTGCTTTGGCCTCGGCGCGGCAATCGGGGTGTGGTTGGTGAGTCTGCGCCGACATGATCCCGAGACCACGCGGCACTGGCTGATGGCGACGTTGTGGCTGCAAGCGGCCGGTGTGTTCGCCTGTCTGCTGGGCAGCGGCCTCGGTCTGGCGCTGGGGGTGATCCTCTGCGGCACGCCGTTTCTGGCCTGCATGCAACTGGTCATGCAGCGTTCGCGAGAGCTGGCGCCCCACGCCACTCAGCGCAACGCCGGGATGCTCACGGCGTGCTTCGCTGTCGGCCAGCTGAGCGGCCCGCTGCTGGCGGCGCTGAGCAGCCATTTCAGCGGCGGTTTGCAGCCAGCGCTGCTGATCGCCGGCGCCGGCCTGTTGCTGGCCGGCGCGCTGGCGATGCAGGCCAGGGCTACTGGCCCAGCGCCTTGCGCAAACGGCGACGCAGCCACTGTTCGGCGCTGACGAAAGTGATGCCGAGCAGCACCAGTACGGCGCCAATGACGAAGTTCAGGCTCAACTGTTCGCCGAGCAGCAGCACGCCGAAGGTCACGCCGAACAACGGCGTCATGAACGAGAAGACCGCAAGGTTGGCCGCCAGATAACGGCGCAGCAGCCAGAACCACACCAGGTAGCTGAAGAACGACACCACCAGGCCCTGGAACAGCACACTGGCCACCGCCACGGTAGTCAGGCTGACGTGGGTGATCTGGCCGCTGAACAACGCGATCAACAGCAGACCGATGAAACCGACCATCAGCTGATAAAACAGGGTCAATGTCACCGGCGCTTCCGACAGTCGCGAGGCCCGCACCACCACGGTGGTCGCGCCCCAACAGGCGCCGGCCAATACGCCGAGGGCATCGCCCAGCAGCATGCGGCGGTCGAGGTTGTCCCACGACACACCGCCGGCGAAGGCAATCGCGATGCCGATGAACGCCAGCAGAATCCCCAGCCATTGCAACGGGCGCAAACGCTCGCTGGCCAGCAGGAAATGCACGCCGAGTGCGGTGAAGATCGGCGCGGTATAGAGGAACACCGACATATGCGCGGCGGTGGTCAGTTGCAGGCCTTCGGCGATGAACAGGAACTCCAGACCAAACAGCGCACCGGCCAGCAAGCCGCCGCGCCAGGTGCTGCCGACCTGATCCCAACCGCCCTTCCAGCAGATCAGCAAACCGACCAGTAACGCAGAAATCCCCGAGCGCCCCGCCGCTTGCATCACTGGCGCGATGTCCGTTGCCGCCCACTTGATCAGGACTTGCTGCACACCCCAGATCAGGCACAGGCCGATCATCACTTGCAGGGCAAAACCGTCGGCATTGCGCCGCTCGGCACTCACCGCAACACCTCGAACACACACAACATGGCAGGCCATCCAATGGTCAGAAAACAGTGTCGGGGATTATCAATCAGTCGCGCGAAAAAAGCCGTCTGGAAAAGACATTAAGTTGGTCAGTGGCGTCAGCGCTGAATGGTTGACGGCTGCGCCGTCATTCGCGAGCAGGCCCGCTCCCACAGAGGGTTCGGCGAACACGTGGGAGCGAGCCTGCTCGCGAAGAGGCCAGCATTGCCAACACAACTGCCGAATCGGCTCACGTGAATCGCTTCGCCATCAAATAACCCACCGTGCAGGCAACCGCTGTCGCCACTGTCCCCCACGCCCAATCCATCAAACTCACCTGCACCGACCAGTCGCGCAAGGTCGCCCAATTGGTCAGGTCATAGGTGCCGTAGGCCACCAGTCCCAACAGCGCACCCAACTTCGCCGCCCTCTGCCAGCTCAGCGCCGGCAACACGACAAACACCACGCAGCCAATAACGTACAGGCAATAAAAAACCGCTGCGGGCAACAGCAGCGGTTTATCCAGCATCAGCGAACCGAGCAGTTCGCGATAGGTCGGCGCCATCAGCAGCCCGAGCCAGATGCCGTCGAGCAGCAGAAACGTCAGCA
>NZ_RAZO01000377.1:0-1316 GCF_004307535.1 Pseudomonas sp. Sample_9 | reverse complement strand
TCAGGTTAGTTCAATGCGATCGGCGTGAATGACGATCTTGCCTTCCTTGTACAGCGAGCCGATGGCTTTCTTGAAGTTGCCCTTGCTGACGCCGAACAGACTGCTGATCAGTGCCGGATCACTCTTGTCACTGACCGCCAGGGTGCCGTCGTTTTCGCGCAACTTGCCGAGGATCTTCGAACTCAGGCTACTGGCCGCTTCCTGACCAACCGGTTGCAGGCTCAGGCTGATCTTGCCGTCGGCGCGCACTTCCTTGATGAAGCCTTTCTCGCGCATGCCCGAACGCATGAACTTGAAGATCTCGTTCTTGTGGATCAGGCCCCAGTGCTTGTTGTTGATGATCGCCTTGAAGCCCATGTCGGTGGCTTCAGCCACCAGCAGATCAACTTCCTGGCCCGGGCTGTAAGTAGCCGGGGTCTTGTCCAGGTAACGATCGAGGCGCGCGGTGGCGGTGATGCGGCGCGTGTGTTTGTCGAGGTAGACGTGCACTACGCAGTACTCGCCAGCGGTCATCTGGCGCTTTTCTTCCGAGTACGGCAGCAACAGATCTTTCGGCAGGCCCCAATCGAGGAACACGCCGATGCTGTTGACTTCAACCACTTTCAGGCTGGCAAATTCGCCGACCTGAACTTTCGGTTTTTCCGTGGTGGCGAGAAGTTTGTCTTCGCTGTCCAGATAGATGAATACGTTGAGCCAGTCTTCATCTTCGCTGGGAATATCTTTAGGGATATAACGGTTGGGCAAAAGAATTTCGCCGTCGGCACCGCCGTCCAGATATAAACCGAAGTTAGTGTGTTTAACCACTTGCAAACTGTTGTAACGCCCGACTAAAGCCATTTCCGAAACCCTCAATACGTGGGCGGCATTCTACCCGTTTTTGCCGCCAACGTCGGGCGACAGATCCTCGCTGCGGAAAATCTGCGTCAACCTGTTGATTTTGCTTGATCACTGCCCTGCGGGGTGCCGCTCGTCAGTCCGGCCCGACGCTTCACAGCTGCGCTGATTGGCCTCATTTCAATTAAATGTTCTCATTTAAAACAGCAGGTTAGCTGCTGAATACAAGTGGCGGGCCGGCAATAATGCAGCGTTACGGTTGGTTAATCCGGGGGATATTTACCAAGCTATTGTCAAGTTATTCCTGTACGATGCCTGGCCGAGTTACTTTTCTAAAGGTTAATGGCCGCCATGCGTGTAAAAGCATCCACCAGCAAAGCAAAGCCAGCTCCAGCCGTTGAAACCAGCGAATCGATCAACGATCAGATCGCAGCATTCCTCAAGTCCGGCGGCGAGATCCAGCAAATTGCCAAAGGCGTCAG
>NZ_RAZO01000260.1:2668-15820 GCF_004307535.1 Pseudomonas sp. Sample_9 | reverse complement strand
CAGCTTGCAGCTTGCAGCTTGCAGCTTGCAGCTTGCAGCTTGCAGCTTGCAGCTTCAGCTGACTAGCTGCGCGTGTTCATCAGCATCCAGCAATGCTTTATCCGTCTGCTGCATGACCTGACTGGTTATCGCCCCAGCGGTAATCGAGCCACTCACGTTCAACGCGGTGCGGCCCATATCGATCAGCGGCTCCACCGAAATCAGCAACGCCACCAGTGACACCGGCAAGCCCATTGCTGGCAGCACGATCAGGGCGGCGAACGTTGCGCCGCCGCCAACTCCGGCGACACCGGCCGAACTCAACGTGACAATCGCTACCAGTGTCGCGATCCACAGCGGATCCAGTGGGTTGATGCCGACCGTTGGTGCCACCATCACCGCCAACATCGCCGGGTACAGGCCGGCGCAACCGTTCTGGCCAATCGTTGCGCCAAACGAGGCAGCGAAACTGGCTACCGACGACGGAATGCCCAGACGACGGGTCTGCGCTTCGATGCTCAGCGGAATGGTCGCCGCGCTGGAGCGACTGGTGAAAGCAAACGTCAGCACCGGCCAGATCTTGCGGAAGAAGCGCAGCGGGTTGATCCCGGCGGCCGACACCAGTACGCCGTGCACGACGAACATCAGGCCCAGGCCGATATACGACACCACGACGAAACTGCCGAGCTTGATGATGTCTTGCAGGTTGGAACCGGCGACCACTTTGGTCATCAGCGCCAGCACACCGTACGGGGTCAGCTTCATCACCAGACGCACCAGACGCATCACCCAGGCTTGCAGGGTGTCGATGGCGTTGATCACTTTCTGACCTTTCTCGACGTCGTCCTTGAGCAGTTGCAGTGCGGCGACCCCGAGGAACGCGGCGAAGATCACCACACTGATGATCGAGGTCGGCTTGGCCCGGGCCAGGTCGGCGAACGGGTTCTGCGGAATGAACGACAGCAGCAGTTGCGGCACATTGAGGTCTGCGACCTTGCCGGCGTAGTCGTTCTGAATGGTTTGCAGGCGCGCCATTTCCTGAGTGCCGGCGACCAGACCTTCAGCGCTGAGGCCGAACAGGTTGGTCAGGCCGATGCCGATCAACGCCGCGATGGCGGTGGTGAACAGCAGCGTGCCGATGGTCAGGAAACTGATTTTGCCCAGCGACGAAGCGTTGTGCAGGCGTGCCACGGCGCTGAGGATCGATGCGAAGACCAGCGGGATTACGATCATCTGCAGCAGTTGCACGTAACCATTGCCGACCAGATCGAACCAGCCGATCGAGGCTTTCAGCACCGGGTTGCCGGCGCCGTAAATCGTGTGCAGCGCTACGCCGAACGCCACGCCGAGGATCAGTGCAAGCAGGACTTTTTTCGCCAGGCTCCAGGTCGTGTGGCGGGTTTGCGCCAGGCCGAAGAGCAGGGCGAGGAACACCAGCAGGTTGAGAATCAGCGGTAGATTCATGAGGACTCCAGAAAAGACTGTGCCAACAGCCATCCGGGGCTGCTGCGAACAGGCAAGCCTAACAGCTTGATTTGCAATGATTTAATAACGAAATGGCAGGGCGTCCGTCGTTTTTGGAATAAGAGCGTGTCGCTGTCGGCAATGCAACTGGCGCGCAGGGGACGCAGGCGGTCGCTGACAGGTGAGGGTTGTCACACTGATTTGTTAGCGTCGAACTCTTTGCATCGGGGAGTAGCGCTATGAGAATTGCACGCACGTTGTTGGCTGTTGCACTGGCGGCTGGCCTCGCCGGCCAGGCATTGGCCACGGACCTCAAGCATTGGCCGGCAGATCAGGCCAAGGCGCTGGACGCAATGATTGCCGCCAACGCCAACAAGGGTAATTACGCGGTGTTCGACATGGACAACACCAGTTACCGCTACGACCTCGAAGAGTCCTTATTACCGTTCATGGAAAACAAGGGCCTTATTACCCGTGACAAGCTCGACCCTTCGCTGAAACTGATGCCCTTCAAGGACACCGCCGAGCACAAGGAAAGCCTGTTCAGTTATTACTACCGGCTCTGCGAAGTCGACGACATGGTTTGCTACCCATGGGTGGCGCAGGTGTTCTCCGGCTTCACCCTCAAGGAGCTCAAGGGCTACGTCGACGAGTTGATGGCTTCGGGCAAACCGGTGCCGGCGACGTATTACGAAGGCGATGTGGTGAAGAAACTCGACGTCAATCCGCCGAAGATCTTCACCGGCCAGCAGGAGCTGTATAACAAGCTGATGGAGAACGGCATCGAGGTCTACGTAATGACCGCCGCCTCAGAGGAACTGGTGCGCATGGTCGCGGCGGATCCCAAGTACGGCTACAACGTCAAACCGCAGAACGTCATCGGCGTTTCACTGCTGCTCAAGGATCAGAAGACCGGCGAGCTGACCACCGCGCGCAAACAGATCACTGCCGGCAAATATGACGAGAAGGCCAACCTCGGCCTGGAGCTGACGCCTTACCTGTGGACCCCGGCAACGTGGATGGCCGGCAAGCACGCGGCGATCCTGACCTATATCGATGAATGGAAAAAACCGGTACTGGTCGGTGGCGATACCCCGACCAGCGACGGCTACATGCTGTTCCATGATGTCGACGTGGCCAAGGGCGGCATTCACTTGTGGATCAACCGCAAGGACAAGTACCTGACGCAAATCAACGGCATGATGGCCAAGCACGCGGCGGCGCAGGCCAAGGAAGGCTTGCCGGTGACAGCGGACAAGAATTGGGTAATCGTCAAGCCTGAGGAAATCCAGTAAGCCACCCCGATTCAAGGTGGGAGCGAGCCTGCTCGCGAAAGCGTAATGTCAGCCACCCTCTTCGTTTCTGACATACCGCATTCGCGAGCAGGCTCGCTCCCACAGTTTGATTTTCGGTGAGTTTCGGATTTTGGCCAGACAAAAGAATGCCCCGCACATGGCGGGGCATTTTTTTGTACGACGGTTAAGCCTTACTGCCCGTCGAGCATCGCTTTGTTACGCACCGCACCCTTGTCGGCACTGGTCGCCAGCAGGGCGTAGGCCTTGAGCGCGGTAGTCACTTTGCGTGGGCGCACCTCGACCGGTTTCCAGCCTTTCTTGTCCTGCTCGGCGCGGCGTGCCGCCAGTTCTTCGTCGCTGACCAACAGGTTGATCGAGCGGTTCGGAATGTCGATCAGCACCTTGTCGCCATCCTGCACCAGACCGATCGCGCCACCGGCCGCAGCCTCTGGCGAAGCGTGACCGATCGACAGGCCGGAAGTACCGCCGGAGAAACGCCCGTCGGTGAGCAGCGCACAGGCTTTGCCCAGGCCTTTGGATTTCAGGTAGGACGTCGGGTAGAGCATTTCCTGCATGCCCGGGCCGCCTTTCGGGCCTTCGTAGCGAATGATGACGATGTCGCCTTCCTTCACTTCGTCAGCGAGGATGCCGCGCACGGCGCTGTCCTGGCTTTCGAAGATTTTCGCGTTGCCTTCGAAGACATGGATCGACTCATCAACCCCGGCGGTTTTCACCACGCAACCGTCCTGCGCGATGTTGCCGTACAGCACGGCGAGGCCGCCTTCTTTCGAATAGGCGTGCTCGAAGCTGCGGATGCAGCCGTTTTCACGGTCGTCGTCGAGGGTTTCCCAACGGGTCGACTGGCTGAATGCGGTCTGGGTCGGAATGCCCGCAGGACCTGCCTTGAAGAAGTGATGCACGGCTTCGTCGCTGGTCTGGGTGATGTCCCACTTGGCGATGGCTTCTTCCATGCTGCGGCTGTGTACGGTCGGCAGGTCGGTGTGCAGCAGGCCGCCACGGGCCAGCGAACCGAGGATGCTGAAAATGCCGCCGGCGCGGTGCACGTCTTCCATGTGGTACTTCTGGATGTTCGGTGCGACTTTGCACAGCTGCGGCACGCTGCGCGAGAGACGGTCGATGTCGCGCAGGTCGAAATCGATCTCGGCTTCCTGGGCGGCTGCGAGCAAGTGCAGGATGGTGTTGGTCGAACCGCCCATGGCGATGTCGAGCATCATCGCGTTCTCGAACGCCTTGAAGTTGGCGATGTTGCGCGGCAATACGGAGTCGTCGTTCTCGCCGTAGTAACGCTTGCACAGCTCGACGATGGTGCGCCCGGCCTGGAGGAACAGCTGTTCGCGGTCGCTGTGGGTGGCCAGAGTCGAACCGTTGCCCGGCAAGGCCAGACCCAGTGCTTCGGTCAGGCAGTTCATCGAGTTGGCGGTGAACATGCCGGAGCACGAACCGCAGGTCGGGCAGGCGCTACGCTCGTACTCGGCGACTTTCTCGTCGGACGCGCTGGAGTCGGCGGCGATGACCATGGCGTCGACGAGGTCGAGACCGTGGGAAGCGAGTTTGGTCTTGCCGGCTTCCATCGGGCCACCGGAAACGAAGATCACCGGGATGTTCAGGCGCAGCGCGGCCATCAGCATGCCCGGGGTGATCTTGTCGCAGTTGGAAATGCACACGATGGCGTCGGCGCAGTGGGCATTGACCATGTATTCGACGGAGTCGGCGATGATCTCGCGGCTCGGCAGCGAATACAGCATGCCGTCGTGGCCCATGGCGATGCCGTCATCGACAGCGATGGTGTTGAATTCCTTGGCCACGCCACCGGCGCGTTCGATTTCGCGGGCGACCAGTTGACCCAGGTCCTTCAGGTGCACATGCCCCGGGACGAACTGGGTGAACGAGTTGGCGATGGCAATGATCGGCTTCTTGAAGTCGTCATCTTTCATGCCGGTGGCGCGCCACAGTGCGCGGGCGCCGGCCATGTTGCGGCCGTGGGTGGATGTTTTCGAGCGGTAATCTGGCATGGAGCACTCCGGGCGGCTAATCACGTACTAAAGGGGAGTGAGCTTCTGTTGACCTCTGAAACACCCGAAAAATGGCCGTGTGTCCGGAAGCTGCCGATGACGTTGCGGGATCGCCGCTGGTCTCAGCCTGAGCTCATAAACCCGCCGGGGATGAATGGCGATGAATGAGGCGATTCTACACCGCTGGCGTCGCGAGGGAATGGCGCAAAGCGTTGTTCCCCCGCTGAAGAGGCACGCGGGATGACGACTGGCAGGATCAGTGGTCGCCTCCCGGCATCACCGGATTGCTGCGCAGGTTGCTGACGCGACGGCCTATCACGCTGTTGAGCAACAGCGATACGCCGCTCAACACCACGAAGCCGTAACCCAATGTCGCCTGCAGGTTGGCCGGGCCGAGGCTGATCAAGGCGCTGACCAGCCCGCCACAGATAAAGATGATGGTGCTGCCAGCGGACGCCGATGCGCCGGCATTTTCGGCAAACAGGCTCATGGCGCGGGAGGTAGCCGGTGGCCGTGAAATGGTCGTGCCCACCGTGCAGATCAGCATCGGAATCAGCACCGTCGCCGCTGACAGATCATGATCGGCCGCCAGATAGAGCATCACCAGCCCCGAGAGCAGGATCAGACTCAGCCCGGTGAGAATCTGCTGTTGCGCATTGATATGCCGATTCAGCACGCTGGCGAACACGCCGCCGAAGACATAGGCGGCGCCGTAAATCAGCAGGATCAAGGCGAAATCGTAAGGTGCCATCTGCAGCTGCTCCATGAAGATCAGCGGCGAAATGACAATGAAGGAAAAGTGGCAGGCGAAAGCGAAGGCGGAAATCAGCCAACAGCCGACAAATTCGAAATTGCTCAGGACGCGCTGATAGGACTGGAGGAAGCCAAGGCGGCTGGGATCATGAGGAGGACGGCTGTTATCGAGCAATCGCCAGGTCTTGATCAGAACTGCTGCGGCCAGGGCGATGAAGACCCAGAAGCTGCCGCGCCAGCCGAGCGTGGCTTGCAGAAACGTACCCGCCAGTGGCGATACCGAAATGAAGATGCCTGTTGCGGTGACCATCAGGATTCGCAGGCGATCGCGCTCGTTGCCTTCGAACAGATCCTGCACCAGAGCCTGGGACAGCACGAAGCAACCGCATCCCAGTGCCTGCATCACCCGGAAAATCAGGAACAGCGTGTAGTCATTGCTCAGCGCGCAGCCAAGCGCGCCGAGCAGCGACACGCTCATGCCGGCAAGCAGCAGACCTTTGCGCCCGATCACATCGGACAACGGGCCGATCAATAGCTGGGCAAATGCGATGCCCACGGCAAACAGACTGATCGACAGGGCGATGTCGTTTGGCGATCGGCCAAAATGTGCTGCCAATGCCGGAAAGGAAGGCAGCAGCACATCCAGTGGAAACACGCCAAGCAGGGTCATCGCCAGCAGCAGGCTGACGGCTGCGCGCTGTTGTCGACGGGTAACTACAGGGTTGTGTTTATCCATCGATCAATCCTGCCTTGGCGAAAAGTGTCCGGTTATGAGGCAGTGCAAAAAAACCTGCTTTGTGCAGGGCTTCAAGCGTGGGCCTGGAGCCAGCACGGGCGCGGGCGCGCCTGGCCTGCATCGTGGTCATGCCGGCGACAATCTCGAGCGCGTCGCTATCGGCAATACCGGCCGAGCGCAGGCTTTGTTGCAGCCAGCTTTCATCGGCTTCAAAGAAAATCGAAATGATCTCCACCAGCGTCTTGCTGGCGAACAACCGCTGGCGACTGTTCATCGCGATCCAGAAATAATGGAAAGCTTCGGCGAAATAGCGGCTGTGCCTGGCTTCGTCGGCCAGGTGATCGCGCAACATGTCGTTCACGCTGCTGACCAAAGTATCGCGGCAGGCCTCCAGCAACTCACGGGCAATGATCGTTTCCGAAACGAACCCAAGCAGGAACCAGGCCAGTGCGCGGTTCTTCTCCGGCGTGCGCGCGATCAAGGCGTTCATGCGGGTGATCCGCCTCGGAATGACGGGGCGCCGGGTGATGCTGTAGAACGCGGCGATCTGCTCGGCAATCTGGTTGGAAAACAACGCGTGATAGCCCTCGTCGGTATACAGCTGCAGCGCTGCATGTTTCATCGGCAGCGGAATGTAGATGGGCAGTTCGCGATGCACGATGACTTCCACTGCGCGGTTGACGATGCGGTGTTCAAGCAGGGTGGTGTAGTCGAGGAAGTACACCAGATGATTGGCCGTCAGGCGATGCAGGGTGTCCCGACCCTTGGCCTGAATGGCCGGGTGCGTCAGATAGGGCAGAAACGCCGGGGGGAACCAGTAGCGTGTCTGCAGTTGCTGCTCGACATCGCCTGGTAGTCGATAGTCATGGGTACTGCAGCGCACCGATGCACGGTTGTCCCAGTCTGGAAGGGTAAATTTGAGCGACCATGAAACCGGCGCTTCGCTCTCATCCATCGTCGGGGAAATCATGACGCTACCCCGCTCAGCAGATCACGCATTTCCTGGCACATGGCCTGGCCATCGCTTTCTCCGCAGCCGACGAAGAACAACGGTTGCTCGGCGCTGCCCGCGATGCCGAGCAGGGTTTCAACCTGCGCGTCGGCGAACGCGCCGGTCAGCCAGGTATTGAGCCCCAGCGTTGTTGCGACCAGTTGAAATGTCTGCGAGAGATGGCCGGCCTCGATGAATGCCATGCGGTAGGCGCGTGAGTGCTCGTACTTCCACCAGAGACGATCAAACCTTGCAGTAATGAAGACGCCCAGCGGCAGGTTATTGATGAAATGCTGGCCACCGAGCAATTGACCCAGTTGCGGATCGGGCAGCGCATTGATCCGACTCAGAGCGTGTTCGGCAGGGTGGTAAGCGTAGACGCCGGGTTCCAGCCCGCTGACATTCTGCGCCAGAAGAAAGCCCTCACAGGCATTCAGTCCGCCACCGGACGGGCAGCTTCGGCGGGCCTCGAGTCCTGGCGCGACAGGATCATCGTGGGCATTTTCGCGCGGTGGCAGATAGCCGAGGGTGAAATACAGCAGCTTGCCCACCTCGTCCAGTGTCACCGCCGCACCGGTGTAGGAACGGCAGGTTTTGCGCTTGAGCAATGCCCGAGTCAGGCTGTCATCGTCCATCGCTCCCGGCTTAGGCAGGGAGATGAGGGCCTCCACAGGCTGCGGCGACCTGGAGTGTGCAGGTTCCGGCTTTGCCAGCACTTCGCTGCAATGCGCCAGATATTGCCTCGACCACTCGTGAATGTTCTGTGGAATATACTCACAAGGAATATTTTGTGTGCCGATGTGATAGATCCTGGATAGTTCATCCCAACCCCATTCCGGGCTGTCTATTTTTGCAATGGTTAGAATGTCTGCGTCCAGAAGTTGTTTGTCTATTATGTTGCCTAGGTCAAAAAGGTCAGGGTTGTCTATAAGTTTCGCGAGGCGATTGGAGTATTCAAGGCCAAGCTCGTGTTGAGTGTGGTTTTTGTAATTCCACACAACTTGGCCAGGTGGGCGCGGCAATATAAATAGAAAAGGATTGATATACATTTGTTCAGGTCACTCAGGAGTAGTCTGAAGGACGCCGCAGTGCCGGCATTCTGCGGCGTCCAGACTTACTTAACGTACGTTGGCTGCAACCAGAAAGGCGAGGTTGGCGATTTTATTTGTTTCCAGATAAATGGTTTTCATGATGTGAACTCCTTGTTCATAGAAAGTTGAAGTCGCTTCATGGCGACAACTTCATAATAGTTTGTAATCGAATATTGGCAAGAGGATATTAAGTAGGAATATTCCAGTAATTTTGTCGGAGTGATCTTGTGCTAATGACTTATTGTGTAGGTTAATTTTCCATAAATAGCGGACACAAAGAAACGTCCTGCAAAGCCGACGGAAATTATTGTAGGAAAAGTTTCAAGCACTCATGGTGAGTGTGAATAAGCGAGGGAAGGGCGTCGCAAATGAAACGGGGAACCTGTGGCTCCCCGTGTTCAACCGCAATCAGCTATTGGGCAGCAGACGGCAGGTGATGCTTTTGATATAGCGGGTTTCAGCAATGGCCGGATGCACCGGATGATCCGGACCCTGGCCGCCACGTTCGAGCATCTGGATGTTGCGGTCCAGATGACGGGCGCTGGTCAGCAGGATGTTCTGCAGATCGTCTTCAGGCAGGTGCATGGAGCACGAAGCGCTGACCAGAATGCCGTCCTTGGTCAGCAGGCGCATGGCTTGCTCGTTCAGACGACGGTAGGCGCCTTCGCCGTTCTTCATGTCTTTCTTGCGTTTGATGAAGGCCGGCGGATCGGCAACGATCACGTCGAAGCGCTCTTCGCTGGCTTTGAGTTCCTTCAACGCTTCGAAGACGTCGCCTTCGATGCAGGTCATCTTGTCAGCGAAGCCGTTCAGCGCGGCATTGCGCTCGACACCGTCAAGGGCGAATGCAGAGGCGTCGACGCAGAACACTTCGCTCGCGCCGAACGCAGCGGCCTGCACGCCCCAGCCACCGATGTAGCTATAGAGGTCGAGCACGCGTTTGCCCTTGGCGTAAGGTGCCAGGCGCGCGCGGTTCATGCGGTGGTCGTAGAACCAGCCGGTTTTCTGACCTTGAATGACCGGTGCCTCGAACTTCACGCCGTTTTCTTCCAGCGCTACCCACTCCGGTACCAGACCAAACACGGTTTCGACGTAACGGTTGAGGCCTTCGGCGTCGCGGGCGGCGGAGTCGTTCTTGAACAGGATGCCGCTTGGCTTGAGCACCTGGGTCAACGCGGCGATCACGTCGTGTTTATGCGCTTCCATGGTCGCCGAGGCGATCTGCACCACGAGGATGTCGCCGAAGCGATCCACGACCAGACCCGGCAGCAGGTCGGAATCGCCGTAGACCAGACGATAGAACGGCTTGTCGAACAGACGCTCGCGCAGCGACAGCGCGACATTCAGGCGATGCACCAGCAGCGACTTGTCCAGTGCCAGTTTGATGTCGCGCGACAGCAGGCGCGCGCAGATCAGGTTGTTCGGGCTCATGGCGACGATGCCCAACGGCTTGCCGCCAGCGGCTTCGAGCACCGCCTGATCGCCGGCCTTAAAGCCGTGCAGAGGCGTGGCGGCCACGTCGATTTCGTTGCTGTAGACCCACAAGTGGCCGTTGCGCAGGCGACGGTCGGCGTTGGCTTTGAGGCGCAGGCTAGGCAGGGACATGACGTCGCTCCGGAAAAAAGAGCGGGAGTATAGCGTGTTGAGGCGTGCTCCGGTCTGGCCTGCGATGAAAAGCGGATGGCCCCTTCGCGAGCAGGCTCGCTCCCACACTTGGAATGCATTCACCTGTGGGAGCGAGCCTGCTCGCGAAAGGATTTCGGCGGTTACGCAGCCAGTGCGTCAATCAGGGCCTGACTGAACGCCGGCACATCATCCGGCTGGCGGCTGCTGATCAGGTTACCGTCCTTGACCACTTCTTGGTCGACCCAGTTGACCCCGGCATTGACCAGATCGTCTTTGACCGTCTTGTAGCTGGTCATGGTCTTGCCGTTGACCAGTCCCGCCGAGATCAGCAACCAGCTGCCGTGGCAGATCACGGCAATCGGCTTGCCCGCCGAAGCGGCAGTCTTGACCAGATGCTGAGCATCCTGATCGATACGGATGGTGTCGGAATTCTGCACACCGCCGGGCAGCAGCACGGCATCGTATTGATCGACGCTCACAGCCTGGAAGGTGTTGGTGACGGGGAAGTCGTCGGCCGGTTTGTCATGGTTCCAGCCTTTGACGGTGCCGGCCTCGGCCGACAGGATATCGACCTGCACGCCGGCCTGCTCGAGGGCATCCTTGGGGCCGGTCATTTCGACCTGTTCGAAACCATCGGTAACCAAAATAGCGACGCGTTTGCCATTGAGGGAAGTTGCCATCGGTAAGCTCCTGAGTCTGTGGAGATTTTGCCTTCGCAGCGAACCGTTGAGGTCCGATGCGCCCTACAGAGTCCGAAGCCTGTGCACAGATGAAAGTTCCGGCGATGTGCCCATCGGTGTGTCGCCCTGCCGTTTCAGCGGTTAGAATCGCCGCCTGTCCCAGAGTGTGTACTTATGTCCCAAGAGCTGACCACCGAACAGATTCAACAATCGCTGCAAGGCATCAGTGTGCCGGCGCAACCGCAGATCATGGTGGATCTGCAAATGGAGCAGTACATGCCCGACCCGGACCTGGAGGTGATCGCCAGGCTGATCTCCCAGGATCCCGGTCTGTCCGGCGCGCTGTTGAAGATCGTCAACTCGCCGTATTACGGCCTGAGCAACAAGATCACCTCGATCCAGCGTGCGGTGAACCTGTTGGGCAGCCGTTCGATCATCAACCTGATCAACGCGCAGTCGATCAAGGGCGAGATGAACGACGACACCATCGTCACCCTCAACCGTTTCTGGGACACCGCGCAGGATGTGGCGATGACCTGCCTGACCCTGGCCAAGCGCATCGGCACCCAGGCCGGTGACGAAGCCTATGCGTTGGGCCTGTTCCACGATTGCGGCGTGCCATTGATGCTGCAGCGTTTCCCCAATTATATGACCGTGCTGGAAGAGGCCTACGCCAGCGCCAGCCCGGAATGCCGCGTGGTCGATACGGAAAACCGTGTGTTCAACACCAACCACGCCGTGGTCGGTTATTACACGGCCAAGTCCTGGCGCCTGCCGGAGCATGTCAGCGCCGCCATCGCCAATCACCACAATGCGCTGGCGATTTTCAGCGACGAATCGTCGAAAAACAGCCAGCTGAAAAACTTGCTGGCGATTCTGAAAATGGCCGAGCACATCTGCGCCTCCTACCGGGTGCTGGGCAACCAGAGCGAAGATTTCGAGTGGAATGCGGTTGGCCCACTGGTGCTCGATTACGTCGGTCTGTCGGACTACGACTTCGAAACACTCAAACAAACGATTCGCGACCTCGGCGCGCATTGATCCGAGGACACCATGCCTGAACTGCCGGAAGTCGAAACCACCCGTCGCGGAATTGCCCCGCACCTGGAAGGCCAGCGGGTCAGCCGGGTCATCGTCCGCGACCGGCGCCTGCGCTGGCCGATCCCCGAAGACCTCGATGTGCGTTTGTCCGGGCAGCGCATCGTGCTGGTCGAGCGCCGCGCCAAGTACCTTTTGATCAACGCCGAGATCGGCACGCTGATCAGCCATCTGGGCATGTCCGGCAATCTGCGCCTGGTCGAGGCCGGGTTGCCGGCGTTGAAGCACGAACACGTCGACATTGAACTGGAATCGGGACTGGCCCTGCGCTACACCGACCCGCGACGGTTCGGCGCGATGCTGTGGAGCAACGACCCGCTCAATCACGAGTTGCTGATTCGCCTCGGGCCGGAGCCGCTGACCGATCTGTTCGATGGCGAGCGCCTGTTCCAGCTGTCACGCGGGCGCTCGATGGCGGTCAAGCCGTTCATCATGGATAACGCGGTGGTGGTCGGGGTCGGCAATATCTACGCGACCGAAGCGCTGTTCGCCGCCGGCATCGATCCGCGCCGCGAAGCCGGGGGCATCTCCCGCGGGCGTTACTTGAAACTGGCGATCGAGATCAAACGCATCCTTGCTGCCGCCATCGAGCGTGGCGGCACGACGTTGCGCGATTTCATTGGCGGTGACGGTCAGCCGGGATACTTCCAGCAGGAACTGTTTGTCTACGGCCGCGGCGGTCAGCATTGCAAGGTCTGCGGCACCGGCCTGCGCGAAGTGAAGCTGGGCCAGCGCGCCAGCGTGTTTTGTCCGCGCTGCCAGACCTGAAAAAATCCTTGGGTCTATAGTGAGAAGTCTCACTGCGCAGCCCGAAGGATCGTGCCATGAAAGTTCTGCAAGTCCTCTTCGTCAGTCTGCTGCTGAGTTCCTGCCTGGCTGTTCAGGCCTCGGAAACCGGCAGCGGTGATCCCCGTTACACCATCCAGAATCCCCCGGCCTACGCCATGCTTGGCGACCTGCTGATTGCCCGGCCCTTGCTGGTGGTGGCCACGGTGATCGGTGCGGGGGCGTTCGTGGTGTCGTTGCCGTTTACCGCACTGGGCGGCGGGGTCGGCGATGCCGGTCAGGCGCTGGTGGTCGACCCGGCGAAAGCGGCGTTTGTGCGGTGTCTGGGGTGTACAGGGGAGGGGTTTGAGCAGCGCGAGTAAGCTGATCGGGTTTCAGTGGTGTGGCTGATGGCCCATTCGCGAGCAGGCTCGCTCCCACTTGGGTTTTGGTGTTCACACAAATTTGTGTTTCACCACCGACTCTGTGGGAGCGGGCTTGCCCGCGATGGCTTCGGTACAGGCGCTGAAGAGATCAGGCCTTGCCGGTGATCTTGCGGTACTTCTCCATCAACTGTTCTTCAGTCTCCGGATGGGCTTCGTCCAGTGGAATGCAATCCACCGGGCAGACCTGCTGGCACT
>NZ_RAZO01000260.1:0-2568 GCF_004307535.1 Pseudomonas sp. Sample_9 | reverse complement strand
TCCGGATGGGCTTCGTCCAGTGGAATGCAATCCACCGGGCAGACCTGCTGGCACTGCGGCTCGTCGTAGTGGCCGACGCACTGGGTGCACAGGTTCGGGTCGATCACGTAGATCTCTTCGCCTTGGGAAATGGCGGCGTTCGGGCACTCGGGTTCGCAGACGTCGCAGTTGATGCAATCGTCGGTGATGATCAGGGACATGCTAACTCCAGCCGGGGCGGCAGGCCCGGGCGCTATAAATCAATGCGCGCAATTGTGCCGCATTGGCGAGCGCAGTGCACGCGGGGGCGATCAAGGGCTCTCTTTGGCTGCGATCAAAAACGAAAGGATCGCAGCCTTCGGCAGTTCCTACTTCTTGAAGCGCAGGGTCAGCGCGTCGGCCACGGCCGGGTGGACGAACTTGCTGATATCGCCGCCCAGCGCGGCAATCTCCCGCACCAGCGTCGAGGAAATGAACGAATAACGCTCCGACGGCGTGAGAAACAGGCTCTCCACATCCGGCGCCAGTTGGCGGTTCATGTTGGCCAGCTGGAATTCGTATTCGAAGTCCGACACCGCGCGCAGACCACGCAGGAACACATTGGCGTTCTGCTCTTTGGCGAAATGCGCGAGCAGCGTCGAGAAACCGACCACTTCCACGTTAGGCAGGTGTTTGGTGACCTCGCGAGCCAGTTCGACCCGTTGTTCCAGCGGGAACAGCGGGTTCTTTTTCGGGCTGGCGGCGACGGCAATGATCACGTGATCGAACAGGCGCGAGGCGCGTTCGACCAGATCGCCATGGCCCTTGGTAATAGGGTCGAAGGTACCTGGGTACAACACTCGGTTCATCGCGTCGTCCTGGCGGGAGTCCGTTGGGGAGTCGGATGGTATCGCAGCCTTCCCGGTCGGCCAAGTCGCCTGTTGGGTAAGAAAGCACTATAGACGATAGGAATATTCTGCTTTTTCATGGGTTTTTCAGCCGATCAGCCAAGGCTGTCGCCAGTTGCGCGGTGAGGCCATACACCGACAGCTGCGGGTTGGCGCCGATGCTGGTGGGGAACAGCGAGCCGTCGTGAATCGACAGATTGCGCAGTTGATGATGGCGACCGAGGCTGTCAGCGACCGCGCTTTGCGGATCTTCACCCATCGCACAACCCCCCATCACATGGGCGCTACCGAGTCGCGTGCGGTACAGCTCCAGGCTCAGTCCATCGATCATTGAGCGCGCCTCGGCCAGTGTCTTCACATAGCGGCCGTCGGCGTGCATCGGCATCACCGATTGCGCGCCGCCGGCGAACTGGATTTCGGCCATGACGTGAAAGGCCCGGCGCAAACCGTCCCATGCGTATTGCGAAACCTGATAGTCGAGCACCGGCGAGCCATCACCGCGCAGCTCCACCGAGCCACCGCTGCTGTCCGGGTGAAAGCCATCGCGCAGCAGCGCCAGCATCGCGTGGGTGTGCGGCAGGTCGGCCATATGCTGGGCGTTTTCCTTGCCGAAACCACCGAGCAGTGTGGCAGCCAGCGCCGGGTGCAGCGGTGGCACTTCGAGCTTGAACGCCATCGGCCCGGTGGTGCCGTCCTTCCACTGGAAATGGTCGGAATAGATCGACTGCGGCGCGCCGTAGAACGGATTGACCACCTCGGCGAAACGCGCGGCGGACATGTTCACCGGGTGCAGAAAGGTGCGCTTGCCCACGCGCTCATGCGGATCCGGCACGTCGGAGCGCAGCAACAGCGCCGGGCTGTTGATGCCGCCGCCGGCCAGCACGTAATGCCGCGCCTTGACGCTGATGCTGCGCCCGGTCGGCTCGACGCAGCGTTGGTCCATCGCCACGCAATGCAGCCCGGTAACCTTGTCGCCGCTGATCAGCAGCTTCTCCACCCGCGCCAGATACAGCAGCTCGCCGCCCTTTTCCAGCGTCGCCGGGATGGTCGTGACCATCATCGATTGCTTGGCGTTGCTCGGGCAGCCCATGCCGCAATAGCCGAGGTTCCAGCAGCCGCGCACGTTGCGCGGGATCACGTGCCAGCTGTAGCCGAGTTGCTCGCAGCCTTTGCGGATCACATCGTTGTTGGCGTTGGGCGGCACCATCCATGGCGCGACGCCGAGGCGCTGCTCCATTTTTTCGAACCACGGCGCCATCTCTGCCGGGCTATGGCCTGTGACATTGTGTTCGCTGGCCCAGTATTCGAGGGTCGGCTCGGGTGTGCGGAAACTCGAGGTCCAGTTGATCAGCGTTGTGCCGCCGACCGCGCGGCCCTGCAGGATGGTGATCGCACCGTCCTTGCTCATCCGTCCGATGCCTTCCTGATAGAGACTGCTGTAGGCCTCGTCTTCGAGCAATTTGAAATCCGAGCTGGTCTTCAACGGGCCTTCTTCGATCAGCAGGACTTTATAGCCGGCCGCACTGAGGATTTCCGCTGTGGTCCCGCCGCCGGCGCCACTGCCGATGATCGCCACGTCGGCTTCGAGGGTGAGGTCGTCGCTCAGTTGCGCGCCGTTGTAGGTTTTCCAGCCTCGGGCGAGGCCTTCGCGGAAGGGATCGGGTACGGGCATCGGTCAGGTTCTCTTTATTATTCTGGATGC
>NZ_RAZO01000108.1:0-1418 GCF_004307535.1 Pseudomonas sp. Sample_9 | reverse complement strand
TGTTCGTCGACCTGCCGTTGCCGGTGGATGAACCGCATAGCAGCGAACATTGCGGGCGCTGCACCGCTTGTCTGGATATCTGCCCGACCAACGCCTTTGTCGGCCCGTACGTGCTGGACGCACGGCGCTGCATTTCCTATCTGACCATCGAACTGAAAACCGCGATTCCCGAAGAATTGCGGCCATTGATAGGCAATCGGGTGTTTGGCTGCGATGACTGCCAGATCGTCTGCCCGTGGAACCGTTTCGCCAAGCCTTCCGGGGAAAGCGATTTCAAGCCACGGCACAACCTCGACAATGCCGAACTGGCGGAGTTGTTTTTGTGGGATGAAGATAAGTTTTTGAGCAGCACCGAAGGTTCGCCGTTGCGGCGGGCGGGATATGAGCGCTGGTTGAGGAATCTGGCGGTGGGCCTGGGCAATGCGCCTTCAACGATTGTGGTGCTGGAAGCGTTGAAGGCGCGCCGCGATTTTCCTTCCGATCTGGTGCAGGAACACGTCGAGTGGGCGCTCAGGCAGCATGCCGAGCGTCAGGGCGCGTCGTTGTAGACAAACTTGGGCATTTCCCAATGAAAACGGATCGCCAGCAGGCGTAGCAAGAACCCACCGAACAGCGTGATCAGAATCGCCTGCTCGCCTGGCACGTTCAGGTACAGGCAAAGCATGTAGCACCACGCAGCGGCAAACGAAACGCTGGCGTAAAGCTCACGACGAAAGATCAGCGGAATGTCGTTGCAGAAGATGTCACGAAGGATGCCGCCGAACACCCCGGTAATGACGCCGCTGACAGATGCCACCAGCATGCCGTGGCCCATCTCCAGAGCGGTCATGCAACCGATCAAGGTGAATGCCACCAGGCCCACCGCGTCGAGTACCAGAAACAACGAGCGCAGGTGGCGCATCCAGCGTGCGGTGAACACGGTAAACATTGCCGCCACCGACGTCAGCACCAGGTATTCCGGGTGCTTGACCCAAGTCAGCGGGTAGTGCCCGAGCAACACGTCGCGCACTGAACCGCCACCGAGCGCGGTGATGCAGGCAATCAGCACCACGCCAAACCAGTCCATGCCGCGTCGTCCGGCGGACAGCGCGCCAGTCATGGCTTCGGCGGTGATGGCGATCAGATAGAGCATCAGCAACATGATGGCAGTCCAGGCAGGGAGGCGCGCAGTCTAGCCATTTCGGTGCTGCACCAGAAGAGGGCGCCTCAGCAAACACAACTCCCTGCAGGAGCCGCCGAAGGCTGCGATCTTTTAGTTTTGCTTTTTCAGGTGCAAAACCAAGATCAAAAGATCGCAGCCTGCGGCAGCTCCTACACAGGGATCGCGTCAGAACTTGATGAAGTGCTTGCGGTAGTGCTGCAGCTCGGCGATCGATTCGCGGATGTCGTCCAGCGCCAGGTGGGTGCTGCCCTTCTTG
>NZ_RAZO01000029.1:0-1423 GCF_004307535.1 Pseudomonas sp. Sample_9 | reverse complement strand
CACCAAAAACCCCGATCCTCTGTCAGCCTCCAGCCATCGGCGGGGAAATCAATTCGCTACTAAATCCGCGACAACTATGCTCAGGTGCAGGAATATAGCCGGCATATGGCGCCGTTTCGGTCGTTTCGTAAACAACAATACCCAGCCCACTTCAGAGGGCATTACCCATGGATAGCAGAACCTTACGCAACCTCATGCGCATCGTGCAGACCGGCTCGTTGTCGGCCGCAGCCGAGCATTCGTGCCTGACCGTGCAGGCGTTGGCCGCACAGTTGAACAAGGTCGAAGAGCAGTTCGGTTTCCGCTTGTTTCGCCGTTCCAACAAGGGCCTGACGCTGACGCCACAAGGCACGGAGCTCACGCCCTACATCGACAAAGTGCTGATCGCCACTCGACAGATGGAAGAAAAGGTCGAGGCGCTGAAAGTGCCCGGTCAGCGGACGTTGAAGGTGGCGTTGAACAACACCCTGTCGCCTGACTTCAACCGGCGCATGATCGGACGGCTGATCGAGGTGTTTCCCGACTACCAGATGGAATTCAGCTACGCCGAGTCGATGGAAAACCTCAGCAAGCTGAAGAACGAAGATTTCGACCTTGCCGTGCTGATCGGCCCGCAGCGGCCGGGGCTGCCGAGTATCGTGCTGCCGGAGGTGCAGGTGCAGGTGGTCGGTGCGCATTGCGGTCAGGAGAACGATCCGCTGACTTTGCTGGGCAACAAGTTTCAGGTGCGTCCTGCGGAAGATTGTCCGTATTCCCACAGCTTCCTGCGTTTTCTCGACGCCGGGCTGGGCAATCACGAGAACGGCCAACGCATGGTTTATTCGTGCAGCGAAACCCTGACGCTGTCGTTGATCACGCAGATGGACGCGGTGGGTATGGTCTCGCGTGAAGCGGCTCAGAAGAACGGTCTGACGATTTTCCCCGGTTTCGAGGATTTCCTCGAAGTGCGCCTGGCGGTGAACAATCCGGAGTTGTCCCACCAGGCGCTGAACGATGTCGTTGATCTGGCGCTACATGAACGAGCCGAGCGCAATGTACGCAGCCGTCCCCACCGCCACACTGAGAAAGAGGTTTTTGCTGAAATACGCACATAGCAACGTCGGAATCGCGGCATAGAATTCCGGGCGATCGAGCTGAATCTGCCGGTCCTTGATCAACAGGGGCGTGAGGCTGATCGCAGCGACGATCGCCACCGGCAGATATTCCAGTGCGCGCGCCACGAACGGCGGCCAGTGTTCGGTGTTGATCTGCAGCGGCAAGGCGCGCGGCAGGAAGGTCACCGCCATCATCAGCACCACCACCAGAATCAGGAACGTTTGGTCAGGCATACACCCACTCCGCAGCCCACAAACGTGGCGATAAATACGTTGAAGGGCGAACTGCCGATCAGGCTCAGCGCACCCATGCAGACCACGGCAGCAGC
>NZ_RAZO01000196.1:0-61886 GCF_004307535.1 Pseudomonas sp. Sample_9 | reverse complement strand
TGGGCGAAAGCCAGGCGCTGATCGATCTGGCGCGCAAATGCAGCAACACCGTGGTAATTCCCGAAGGCATACATTGCTGCGGATTTGCCGGCGACAAAGGCTTCACCACGCCGGAGCTGAACAGCCATTCGCTGCGTACGCTCAAGGACGCGGTGCAGCACTGCAGCGAGGGCATTTCCACCAGCCGCACGTGCGAAATCGGCCTGACCCAGCACGGTGGCATCGACTATCACGGGCTGGTTTATCTGGTGGATCGGGTGACACGCGCAAAGGCCGTCTGAAAAAAAATAGAACTCTTGAGCGAGACGGCAATCCACAGAACAGGCCCCGACAAATCGGGGCTTTTCCTCCATTCGGTGGCTCGCCCAGCGGTCAGCGAAGCCTGGATCCCTCAGTTCAAGGAGATACACATGAAGCGTTCTGTACTGTTAGGTCTGTTCGTTACTGCCTCGATGATGGCGTCCACTTCGTTCGCCGCAGACAAGCCTGCCGATCTGTGCGATGCCAATATTCAGACCATTCAAAGTGGCAAGGCGCAGTTGTCGTCGAACCCAGAATTGAGCCAGCGCGCTGAAGCCAGTGTGACTAGAGCTCAGTCGCTGAAGGCCGAAGGCAAAATCGACGACTGCGTTGCCGAAACCTCGCAAACCATCGTCGAACTGCGCAAAGCCACCGGCACCAACAACTGATCCATATTGACGGGCCAACCTGCGGGTTGGCCTCGTCGGCAGATTGACGTACACTGTGCACGCTTGTTGCCCGATCAGATTCACCGGGCAATGAGTTCGGGGCCGTTTAGGATTCGACGCCGGTTGCGAAACTCTAGGTGCATGCCGACTTGGTAACAGAAGTCGTAAATCCACTGTTGCAACTACTTATAGTTGCCAATGACGACCAATACGGTGTTGCTCTCGCTGCTTAATTGCAGCTGACAATGCTCCTGGTACCTTCGGGTCCAGCAATCATCAGGGGATGTCTGTAAACCCGAAATGATTGTCATATAGAACAGAATCGCCGTGCAGTACGTTGTGGACGAAGCGGCTAAAACTTACACAACTCGCCCAAAGCACCCTGCCCGTCGGGTCGCTGAGGGTTAACTTAATAGACACGGCTACGCATGTAGTACCGACAGCGGAGTACTGGCGGACGGGGGTTCAAATCCCCCCGGCTCCACCACTTCATCATCTAAAGACGTCCACGGACGTCTTTTTTTGTGCCTGAAATCCAGTAAATACGGGGGTTTCAGGGCTATTGGGCTCCACAGCGCTTCATGCAGATCCATTTTGAAATGTATTCCAAGGCGTATTCCAAGCCCCTGACTGGTAAATTTTGGAATACACAAACAGCGTTGGAGTACCCATGGGAGCCCGAGCAACACGCCTTTCAGACCTTAAAATCAAAGCCGCCAAGCCCAAGGACAAGGACTACACATTGACCGACGGCGACGGCCTTCAGTTACGAGTCCGAACCAACGGTTCGAGGCTTTGGAATTTCAACTACATCCATCCCGTGACCAAGAAACGGATCAACATGGGACTGGGGACATTCCCGGAACTCAGCCTGGCTCATGCGCGAAAACGCACGGTTGAAGCCAGGGAGCTGGTTGCCCAAGGACTGGACCCGAAAGAGCAACGCGATGCAGATCGCCAAGCGAAAAAAGCTGCGACAGAGCACACCTTTCGAAACGTCGCGACAGCCTGGTTTGAACTCAAGAAAGACTCCGTGACAACCGCCTACGCTGAAGACATCTGGCGCTCGCTCACGCTGCACATCTTCCCGGATCTACAAGCTACCCCGATTTCTGAAATCAGCGCGCCTCAGGTCATCAAGTTGCTTAGACCACTTGAAACCAAAGGCAGCCTGGAAACGGTCAAGCGCCTGACCCAACGCCTCAACGAAATCATGACTTACGGGGTGAACTACGGACTTATCCACGCCAACCCCCTGAGCGGAATTCGATCGGTCTTCAAAAAACCAAAGAAGAAAAACATGGCAGCATTGCCCCCCGATGAGCTCAACGAACTCATGGTGGCAATCGCCAACGCCAGCATCAAAAGAACCACCAGATGCCTCATCGAATGGCAGCTCCACACGATGACTCGGCCAGCAGAAGCTGCAACCACTCGATGGGCTGACATCGACGTCGGAAAGAAGATCTGGACCATTCCACCGGAGCGAATGAAGAAACGTCGCACACACATCATCCCGCTCACGGAGCAGGCTTTAGCTCTCCTTGAGGCCATCAAACCCTACAGTGGACACCGAGAGTACGTGTTCCCCTCGGATCGTAATCCCCGCACTCACTGCAACAGCCAGACCGCCAACATGGCGCTGAAACGTATGGGGTTTGAGGGGCGACTCGTAAGCCATGGAATGCGCTCCATGGCCAGCACGATCCTGAACGAGCACGCCTGGGATGCAGAACTCATTGAGGTAGCTTTGGCTCACGTTGACAAAGACGAGGTAAGAAGCGCTTACAACCGCGCAGACTACATTGAACGTCGACGCCCGATGATGGCCTGGTGGAGTGAGCACATTCAAAAGGCGGCCACGGGGGATTTTTCAATCGCAGCAATCCATGAAAACAGAAACCGGAAAGTCGTCTCGATTCGATAATCAGATTCAAATTGATGGCGACGACGGCGACAGCGGCGACAACCCTCGCCGTCCCTGATCAAGGGCGAGGCGACGAACTGGCGGTCGTCGCCAACGCAACTCCCGATCCTGTTTTTCCGCTATAGCAGCTGTAGTCGAAGCCTTCGTAGCAGCGTTTTGCAGCGGCTCGCTTGGCGATCTTACACACGGTAATAAATCTATCTCGAGCCACCGAGATCCAAGGTCGTCTACGTAAATTGCCTACGCAAAGGCCCGGTTGATCGCGAGTATCGAGCGGGGTACACCAACACCTCACGAGGAGCAGTTAACGACGATCCCGAGTAGTTCCAGAGCGCTGAAAACACATCCCATCGTCGTGCTTTCTCCTTAGTAGCGAGGAAAAAACTGACCTCATAAGGAGATGGTTCTCGATGCAATTGTGCGAAAAATGCGATCCGCCACCGCGCCCTCTTTTGGATTATCAGCCCCAACCCTTGAGCTACCCGGTCGAAGCGCTCGGTGAGCTCTTGGGAGGCGCGGTAGAACGGATGGCAGAGGTGATCGGCGCACCAATTGCCATGGCCGCTCAATCGGTGCTGGCCACTGCGGCTCTGGTGACTCAGGGCCACGTCAACGTACAGCTCGACGGTCGCACCTACCCACTGTCTCTGTATCTGCTAACGATCGCATCATCAGGTGACCGTAAAAGTGCAGTGGATCATCAAGCCCTCTCGGCAGCACATAGCTGGGAGCGAGAGCAGTGGTCTGTGTACACGGAAAAGCTCAACGCCTACCAATCTGCTATCCGTCTTGCGGCCAGAGCCCAGCGACAGGCAAAGCATGACATCTGTGAACTCTCCGAGCCCGTCCAGCCCAGACTAATCTCAACCGACCCTACCATCGAAGCCCTCATAAAAAACCTGTGTTATGGGCTGCCAAGCATGGGCCTGTTCAATGACGAAGGCGGTCAATTCCTCGGCGGCAGCACCATGAGCAAAGAGAACCAGCTCAAAGCCATCACCGCGCTTTCGAAAATCTGGGATGGCAGCCCTATAGACCGGGCACGCTCCATGCCCGGGGAAAGCCTTCGAGCCTATGATCGTCGTCTCAGCATGCATCTGATGCTGCAGCCGTATCTCGCCAACCAGTTCCTCAAAGATCCGATGATCAATGGCCAAGGTGTACTCGGCAGATTCCTGATCAGTTGGCCTGAACGTTTGATAGGTCAACGCCTGTACAAGGCGGTAGATCTGACGCAAGACCCCAAGGTCCAGCGCTACCAATCGCATATCACTGATCTTCTGAAGAAACCGTTAGCGACCAACAAAGACGGATCACTCAAGCTCACGACAATGGAATTGACGCACAGCGCCCGCATGGCCTGGATTGATATTCACGACACCATAGAGTGCCAGTCTGGCGAGTTCGGCGAGCTGGCAGGCGTTCAATCCGTCGCAAGTAAAGCTGCAGCGAATGTACTGCGCATCGCGGGGGTTCTGGCGGTAATCGAACAAGCAACTGCCTTGAACGAAGAGCATATTCAGCGCGCTTCAACGCTAATGGATTATTACCTCGCCGAGATTCAACGCCTGACTGAGCAAGAACCGGTTAACACCCTACGAGAGGAAGCGGATCGTTTGTTACGGTGGTTGAAGCAGAAAGGCTGGACGCGCTTTACCATCCGAGACATCAATCGCAACGGCCCACGCTTTGCACGCAAGAGCAGTGATCACACTGCCACGCTCCTCGTTGAGTTACTCACAACGCAATGTGTGAGATGCAACGACACGAAGAATTTCGAGGTGTGCCGTGTTCCGTCTGAATGACGCAGTACGCCGCTTTCAGTCGAAAAATCAGACGCTGCCTATCCTGCGGTGTGTCGCCAAGTCCGCCGTCAATCTGTCGCCAGATACCAACCGTGGCATTCCGCAGGTTGTCGCCAGTGTCGCCGCTGTCGCCACGCCCAGCTCAAAACCTGTCGATATCAAACTGCTGATCCAGCAATTGCGTAATGACGGGGTGGAGTTGCTCCATTATGAAAATACTCTGCACATCCGCCCGAGGCACTCGCATTAGCTGGAGCAGATCCACGGATGTTGGAAAGCCATTCTTCATTTCCTTCAAACGAGTGAAATGTAATGAACAGGGTGTGGATCGGTCAGCTTGAGAACCACGACGTCGGCTATCTCCGACTGCTGACTGATCAAAGTCTCGCCCGCTGCACCAGAATCAGAAGACGAAAGTGCCGGACGCAAAAAAAACTGTGCCCAAGATTCAGGAACACTCGATAGCCGGTTTTCGAATTGACGGCAAATGCCAGTGGCTGCAATTTACAAGCTCACACTAGCCGCCAGGATCTTCGAGACGGCGCTGCGGTATCCCGCAGGATCCTCCCAATACGCATCGCTTCCGGAAGCGCGAATAGTCGACTTGAACGTCGATGGAAGCATGATATTTCCCCACCCAAGACGGGCCTCCCCCGTCTTGGGGCAGGCCTTTTTTAATTTGGAGGCCTTAATGAAAAATCGACTGGCAATGTACAAAGCCCTGAAGGCGATCAACGTGCCCGAGCAACGAATCGAAGCAGTTATCCAAGCGATGGATTCTGATATGCATTTATCTACTGCAGGTACATCTGATTCCGACTTCGCACAATTTCGGGCAGAGCTATCCCGGCTTCGGGTGAGTCTCACTATAGATATTGGCGTGATGCTCTCCCTTGCGCTGGCGATTCTCTTCGCCGGGATTGCGTTTATCCACTGACAAAGTCTCTCTTCCAGAAAAATCAGAAACCATCTGTTCTAGGACAGGTGGTTTTTTTCGCTCAGGTATCAGGCACTGGATCCCGCAGACAGTGTTGACTAAGCGCGGCGCCTAGCTAGAGGTGCATGCGTGGCTAGGGGCAGCAATCGGCCAGGAGCGGCCATCCAGCGTCTACGAATTCAGGGCCGGTTCATATTGAGGTCAGGACTGTAGAGATGTTGGATGATAAACAAAAATATTATTGAACCAAGACAACTGGCGACGAAGCTCGCTGTGCAGGGCTATGAGGCTTGACCCAGTTCACCCTGTCTCTATCAGCTTCCGTGCAATCCACTCCGCAACCTGGCACGACGGCGTTTCCGGCACTGAAAGCTTCTCCAAGGTTGGCCGCATCCTGTCCGAGGCAAAGGCCATCATCGACAGACGCTCGCTGCCGCTCATAGCAGCGCTTTAAACCCGTATAGAGCCGGAAGCTCATGATGCCATGAAGGCTCTAGCAAATGACGTGCGCCGGGCAAGTGCTTCACGCGTCAGTGTCTGAGTTCTGTAATTGCGAAAGCCCTCAATGTGTCGTTCGCTGTCTCTTGTACTGATCACGGAGAAATCTGGGGCGAGCGCGTCAGAGCACTCGTTTTTTTCAGATTCTTAAAAATATTTTCGTCGATTTGAAAACGTTGTAATTGCAGGATGAATCGTCATATCGAAGGCTCAAGCTAAGGCATCAGAGCCTCAAAAGGGCCGCTCAGCAACAGGCGATTTAATGTGCGCACGGTATGATGTGCACAACCCGCTGAATCTGGTCAGCGCTGAGGCAGCCTCGGGTGATCCGATGCTCAACATGCTGCTTCGCCCCCCTTCTCTACACGGGTCAACAGATGCGCTCGCGACGTCTCGCGGACGCAAAAACAGACTTACCTATGGTGTACAATTAATGCAATTCAAGAAATCTGCTTTCATCGCAATCGTGACCTCTTTGATCATGGGGTGTGACTCCGGCAAAAAAGTCGAACTCGAAGCCGGCTCGAAAATTACCGCAACGTTGTGGAGTGTCAGTGACACTCTTTTTGGCAAGGATCTCGCCGTTCAAACAGGTATGCGCGGGATTGAGCAATACGACGTTCCAACTCAAAACGCGCTGAAAAAAATGAATTGCAACCTTGCAGTCGAACCGAAGTGGGATGTGCCTCTCAGCCGGTTTGTCGCGGGCACAGCGAAGCTGGCTTGCGATAACGATACCGTTGAAATCCCCGCAGTCCTGATTGATGAAGAAGGCAAAGCTGGGGTCCCAACGCTTGCTTTGGATCAGCGCATCACTGTGAGGTTGACCGACTCGACAAAGATCACAATCAAGTAATCCGACAGCCCGAGTTGCTTCACACAAGCGCCTCCCCCCGCCTTGTGACGGCATACCACAATTAAGAAAAGAAATAACAAAAAAGGCGCACCCCACAGGGGATGCGCCTTTGATTTTTAGCGGTTCAATACCCGTTGATCATCTACCCCAGTCCGCTATTGGCCGCATACAGCCCTCACGCGAAGGTCCGCTATTGGCCGATAGCTGCCTAACTTGGATGACCACTTTTGGTCGATGCGGGCTTACGCGGGCATGCTATTACTCTGTTCATCTTTTCGCAGCGATTTGAGCCACGGCTCGGTTGTCCAGCAACGCGGCATTCACCGCGTCGCTGGACACTTGGTTAGAGGTTACTGCGTTGATAGCGGATCGAGTGGAGGTCAACTCCTCGTCACCATCAAACAGCGACTCCTCTAGAGAGTTAACCACTCCGTTGGAGGTCGGATCGAACATTGATCCACTGGCCTGCAACGTTGGTGCTGCCTTTAGCTGTTCGGACAGCCCTTGGACGCGCAGGACCTGCCCTTCGCGGATGGCTTTCTTCAGCAACTTCAGCGGTTGGCGCTCCACCAGTTTGAGCAAGGCCGGTTCAATATCGCAGTACAGCATCTGCTTTTCCCCATCGTTTTGGACCACGCGCCGGCTGATCAGATGGGTACTATGAAAGACTGTCTGTTCGATACAGTTCATCGACAGGCTCAGATCAACGCAGGCGTGGTCGGCCGGCAGGTCAATGCGCATGGCGTAGTGCGCACCGAACGTTGCGTGCTCGTAGCGAATGAAATCCCCTTTGTGTACCCGCTCCAGCACTTCCATGGCAAGGATTGGATTGTCAGTCTGCAGGGTCAGGAGCGTTTCATTGGGCTCGGGCTTGATCTCCACTCGCAGTTGGCGCTCCAGAGTTGAGCGACAGGCGGGGCTGATGAATAACAGGTCACCCCAACCGTGCAGGGGCGCGCTGATCCAGCCTGCGGCCGCCGCGCCATCCAGCAATCCATTGCATAACGCCTGGTGATAGTCTGCGTAATCCCAATACTGGTGTTGTGTTGGTTTAGACACGATAAGCATCTCGATCTGCAGCAACTGGCCACCGAGCACAATGACTTGAGAGCAGTTATTGTCTTCGTCCGGGAACTGGATGTACTGGCGGCGCAACGGCGGGTGTATCACCGGTTCGGCGCAGGGCACGCCGAACACCAAGTACGCGTGGCCTTGGTAGAGGAACGGAATAAACTCCTCTTCCTCGTCATTGTAGCGGCGCTCCTGCGGCCACTCTTTCAGGCACTGTGCGAACCATCGGGCATGCATTTGCATCCGCGCAGATTCGGGAATCAGCGGTTCCACGAAGTCTGGCAGGTCGTCCCAGTCGTCTCCACGTTGATATTCGAACAGATAGTCTCGGCTTGCCTGATACCAAGGAGCGACCTCCCACATGATTTTCAGGTCGTCACCAAAGGGCTCAGCAGTCACTGGCTCGACAGTGATCTCTGCATCAAAGGTAAATAACCGCGGCCAGAAAATCCGAGTTCCCAACAGCAGTAGAACCTTCCCGTTAACACAGACTCGACTTTGAATCACCGCCAGTGGGTCAGGCCCCATGTCGGTAGGTAGCCACTCACTTGGCGTGATGGCCTGCAAAACGTCCTGCAGTGTCACTGGGTTGCCCGGTACCGCGAATACTTTCCGCAGCGCTTCACAGAGCTCTGGCAAATTGCGGTTAGTGATGATCAGTTGGCTGACCGAGGCCGCCAACGTGCATAGATGTTTGGCCAGATATGCTGTTGCACCCAGGGACTGGGGCAATTCGGCCAGTTGCAGCGGACCTTGAAGAGGGGGCTCCTGTTCGAGTCGGGCACACAGATCTGCCCAATCGGCACAGCCATAGGGGCCGCGCGCTAAAACGTATTTGGCAGTTGTCAGGTCGATATCGAACAAATCGCGCAGTTGCTTAGCCTGCACTTTGATAGTTTCGCGGCGTGTAGTCGGTACCATAAGTTCTCCGTTGCTCCCAAGGAGCGACATCGGAGACGCCCACCCGCCATCCCCGATGCCCGGAAGAGGCTCAGGTCAAGAGATTGCTGCGATGATCATGGTTCGATGCGGTTAGCTGCGGCCGGTGAGGCCTCAAGGGGTGGGCAGCCCGTCGACCATGTAGCGACGTATGGCAAAACTAGCGCAAAGTGATTTGCGACGCAAGCTATTGGAATCACGCGAAAAAATTCGCCCGTTCAAAACCGACTTTCAGGTTCAGTCTCGGAGGATAATCGCCACGGGCCTGTCTGACGGGACTTACGCCTGCGCGCCAACACTGGCGGACACGGAGGCTTTACGGTGCCCTGCTCCTTCTTCCTCACAGCTCCCTGCGCAGGCGTGGCTTGGGAACCATGCCGCCCCTGCGCAGGGAGCCGACAAGGCCGAAGGCCGCGTCAGTCCCTCAAGCAATGATATGTATGCCCCTACCCGAAAACGCGCATGAACCGGGCCGTCACTGCAAACCGCAGTGACGGCCCCGCCGACGCCTCAACATCACGGGCAAATCCTGAATCCTAAAACGTGCGGCTTACATGATGATGCCCCCATACACTGGCCCAGCAAAAACCTATGACGACAGGTTCGAGAGTCGTCATCCCAACAGCGCAAAACTCCTGCAAGCGCTGATCCAGCAGGATGGAGTTAGCCAGGTATGCAAGGTTCCAGAAGCATACCGACCCATACCCATGGGACGGAGCCGCCTTTGTCTGTAGACCTATTCCCTAATATGCCGCTACTACGCTGTCCCAGATAGCAGACCTTTGCGCAATGGCAACTGCTTCCACTTAACAATCCCATCAATTTCCTTGGAGTACTCATCCGTATCAAAAACTAACTCATCCCGCTCCACCTCCGTCCGACCTTCCAGCAGGAAGGAAGACGGACGTCTCAGCCGAGACACCGGTGTTTCCTGAACACCATGCCCCTGCCCTTTGGGATCTCGCCTAGCGAGTTGGCACCAACACTTACCAATGATTTTCAGGAAAGGACAACAGCACAAAACAAAGCTAGTGAGTGGATGGGATATGGACGATTTGACCTACACCCTGCGGCAACTTTGCCGGCGCAATCGCGATGGCAGTCACAACACTCAGGCTGACCGTATCCGCTCATTGGGGCTGATCGCTCGCCAGCTGCGTGAGGTTGGCTTCCGCCAGATGAAAGCCCCCTCGCTCAAGGGCAAACACGTACAGGCACTGCTGGATCGATGGCAAGGCGAAGGCCTGTCAGTAGGCACCATCAAAAATCGGCTTGCGCACCTTCGATGGTGGGCTGAAAAGATCGGCAAGGCTGGCATTCTCCCCGCGGACAACACACAACTGGGTGTGGCCGAACGGTGCTTTGTCACTAACTTCAGCAAAGCTCAGGAACTGGGAACAGATCTTGGCAAGATCACCGATGTCCATGTACGCATGAGTCTCCGGCTTCAATCGGCGTTTGGACTACGCCGTGAGGAAGCGATCAAATTTCAGCCCAAATATGCGGATCAAGGAGATCACATTCTCCTCAAGGGCTCATGGACGAAGGGTGGGCGTGATCGCTCTGTTCCGATCACTACTTCGCAACAGCGCGATGTGCTGAACGCGGCACATCAGCTAGCGGAAACCGGCTCATTAATCCCGGCCCAGAAAACGTATATCCAGCAGAGAAATACCTACGATGGTCAGTGCAAGGCAGCAGGCCTGAGCCACATGCATGGGCTGCGTCATCATTATGCACAAAGCCGTTATGTAGCTTTGACAGGATGGAAGGCACCGGCGGCAGGAGGAATCTCGTCCAAGGAATTGACCTCAATGCAGCGTTCTCAAGACCGTACTGCTCGCCAAATTATCAGCCGTGAACTAGGTCATGAGAGAACACAAATTACCGCTACGTACCTCGGCCGATAATTCAGCCCGCTCTACGTCGATCCTCAACAACCCGAATCTGAAGGAGGTAGTGACCGAATGTCGTGAGACGCCTCACACAACATTAGGAAACAGTCCAAAACCGATTACCGGATTGACAGCAAAAGGCCTCAGGCGCATTTTTGCTATGCATCTAGCTGATTCGTTCAGCACCCCAAGCCGCCAGGATCTTCAGGACGGCGCTGCGGTTCTCCGCAGGATCCACCAAATGACCGCATAGCTTCCGGCAGCGCGGACAGTCGACTTGAATGTCGATGGAAGCATGACTTTCCCACCCACGACGGGCCTTTCCCGTCGTGGGGAAGGCCTTTTTTTGTTTTTGGAGGCCTTAATGAAAATGGAACTGGCGATGTATCAGGCGCTGCGTGCAATCGACGTACCTGAGCTCAAAGCCGAAGCTGTTATCCAAGCATTGGAATCTGACATGCTCACACTACTCGCTACGAAAAGTGATCTCACAAACCTAGAGCTGCGACTGACTGCTGAACTGACTAAAGCCGATCATCGGCTGACTTCCGAGATATCTAAAATTGATCATCGGTTGACTGCAGAGATCGCTAAATCTGATCTCAAATTGTCCATTCGCATGGCTTCCATGCTCGCGGTGACGATCGGCATTTTGATCGGCGCGATGAAAGTTTTCGTATAGTTTTCTTAACGATTACTGAAACCAAGAAATCACCTGTCCTACGACAGGTGATTTCTTTGCGTATCTTGTCGCCGGGCAAGACAGTGCGTTCGACCAATCACGGCTCTGATAGATTACCGAAGATTATTTAGCAACTCCGTGGTAACAGAGAACATGTGTCCTCCCACGTTGAAATCTCCGCACCCACGCCAATAGCTCGACCCCAGCATGGCAGGAAACGCATGGGCTTCCAGGGCCTTCTCTGCAGCTTTAGCTCGATGGCGATCATCTTCCTGAATCTGCGTGGCTGGGATCCGGAGCTGATCGAGGTTGCGCTGAGCGATGTCGTCAAGGACGAAGTCCGAAGCGCCTACAACCGAGCGGATTACATCACCGATTGAGAGGCCAGTGCCTGGGCACGCTGATGACCTCGGCCATGCGCCACCGCAGGTCCAATAATCCCACCCAGTGCCTGCGCCGCATAAGGCTAGGCCACGGGATTCGACCCAATCAGTGGTCAAAGTAGTCGTGGTAGTTCAACTTCGGATCTAATTGCTGCATCAGCCTCCCCTCGTTAATTGCAGGTTGTCCTCACGTCGTCCAGCCACGCTGTTGAATGTTAACAGGGACCGAGGCCTCTGCGACTTGTGAGGTGTTCACTGAAGCGGAACTAACGGTTCCTTGGGAACGGGAGCAAGGACGTGTGCCTAAGAATCGGGTTTCTTTAGACGCATCCGAAGATGCGGACTGGTGGAGGCTGTGCCGACTTACGACTAGCGCGTAGTAGCAGCCCAACGCTTCAATGGCGTTGGCCGCATTAATTTTCGAGACATTCGACTTGCGCACGCGCAACTTCTGCGCGAGCGCGATACCCAGCATCGCCAAAAACAGCTGTTTGGCGTACCACACGCCGCCCATGCCAGGGACAGCGCGCTCGTTGTACTCACGCACTGCGGCGCCAATATCAAGCATGCGGGTGCGTCTCTCGCCGTCCAATTGTTCAGGACCAGGAGTCCCCAGGTCATGCTCATAAAAGGCTTCCTTTGCGTTTGCAGCGAATCAGCATTCGAGCTGGCGCATCGCCAATGACGGTAGCAAAATGCCACAATCTCGTCCATGTCGCTTCGGAGGTATCTCCATGATCGACATTACAAGTCTCAACTAAAGCTTGTCTGCCCCATGCCGATATCGTGCAGTAGATCTCTCTCGCGGGCACTCACGCCTAAACGCACAAGGAAGTTGCGAATGTCTGTGGCCATTCTGATTTATCCACGCCTCATCTCTCTTCTTGTCCCCCGCTGTCCCGCCGCTGAACGACTGGCCACAACCCGGCTGACTTCGCGGTGAGTGCTACACACCGCTGCTTATATGATCCAGATATCGTGCGCGACACAATATGTCGTGGGCATGTTCGACATTTACTCGTCTTGTTTTACATCTGAACCAGCGAGAAATATTCCCATGCATGAGTCCTTCTATCCGTCGCAGAAACGCTCGAAGCAGCCCACCTTGTTCCTGGCCATCGACATGTGGGGGATTGAAGGTGAGTACGCAGACGGAAACTGGCATGTCCTGCTTCACAGGTTCGCTCTGGATTGGAGCAAGAAACATCCAGACCAGGCAACGGCGACGTTATGGTCAAGCGTTCAACCCTGCAGCCTTTTCGCCAATGGATCGTCTTGCTACGTCTCCGGCAGCTCCAGGTTGCCCGATGCGTTTTATCAGCAACTAGAGAGTTTTCTACGCTCAGAGTTCGGTAACTGCGCCCGTATTGGTGGAGAAATCCAGGTCAATCCAGATGAGTGGCGGGTGTACCTGCACTTTGAGAACGGCGCAGTCTGGGAGAAATACAACGGCTATGAATGGAGGGAGCTCAAGTTGTGAAGCGACTGGAGCCCCTCACCCACAACGATGCCCATAAACGTTTTTTATATACGCAAGGATTCGTACCGATCATGTTGAAAACTCAAAGCAATTACCTCAACTATCTGAAATCCATTTTGCCGCTCATTGTAGAAACCTCGATCCAGCCCGATGAGGTGACGCGGCTGCAGAACGATATCGAACATACCGAACTGCTCGTCCCCGTCATTGGTGCGTTCAGCGCTGGCAAGAGCAGCTTGCTGAACGCTTTCCTTGGCGAAAACGTCCTGGGTATTGGCCTGACGCCCGAAACCGAGTTAGCCACTGAGTTGCGCTACAGCAATGACCCGCATCTCCTGGCCATTCGCCTGGATGGCAGTAGTGAACGCCTGGGCGTCAGCGCTCTTGCCAGTATCAAGACTCGCGCCAACGAATTCACCCACCTTCAGTTGTACCTGGATAACCCGCGACTCAAAGCTTCGCCCTCTCTGGTGCTAGTTGACATGCCGGGGTTTGGCTCATCATTTGCCAACCACAACAAAGCGATTGCGTACTACCTGCCCCGTGGCGTGCACTTCATCGTGGTAACCAGCGTGGAAGATGGCAACATCACTCAGTCGATGTTGCGCCAACTGGATGATCTGCAGACTTACAGGCGTGATTTCACTTTCCTGCTGAACAAGGTCAACCTGCGCTCGGATGAGCAAGTGCAAGAAGTCGCGGAGTTGGTCGACGAGCAGATCCGGATCAACTTTGTCGATACGCGTCCCCTGGTCAAGGTGGGACTCGACGGTGATGTCCAATTGGGCGAAGTGCTTGCGCGTCTGCAACCCGAACAAATCGTTCGCCAGGTGTTTGAAGATCGGTTGAAAGACATGACTCATTCACTGCTTAGCCAGATCAACCTTGCACTCACTTCGCTGAAAAAGAACCAGGCCGAAAATCAACATGCCCTAAGCGAGCTGGCCAGCGGTATTCGTCAAATCGAGCGCAAGCGCGACGGCATTCTTGAAGACCTGCGCGACAACCAGCTAGACCGCGCAGTAGATAACTGCCTCAATGCGGTTGGCCGTGAACTTGATAACGCTCAGTCCGAACTGGTCAATGCCGGTGTAGCCGGTAACCAAGAAACTTTTTCGCGAATCGTTTCCGAAGTGGTTCGTAGCTCGATGACGCGCACCATCAAAGACCAGATGGACAACCTGAGTCGATCCGTCGTCGCCGATTTTGCACTGGCCGTGGGAGACTTGGGCAAGAGCATGGGCCAGTTCAACAATGATCCAAGCTGGCTGGGCCAGATCACCGACAGGATTAACCGCACGCTGCAAAAGACCGGAGAAGCTCTGGGGCAATGGAGTGGCTCCTTGGCCGACCGCAATACACGCGAACTCGAAAGACTGAAAAAAGAAAGCGGATGGAAAGAAGGAAACCCGCTCCCAAGAGTGAGCTATCAAGGCTTGGCTACCGTACTGGCAGTCACCACGTCCGTCGTCAATCCGCTCATCGAGTTGGCCATCATCTTCCTACCGCAAATTCTGGCGTACTTCAATGAAGGGCGTCAGCGCGAGCAACTGCGGCAAAAAGTGACAAATGAAATCATCCCTTCGGTGAAACGAGAGTTACGGGATCGGCTGCCTGCTTTGCTCGCTGAGCAGATGCAAGTGCTTGTGACGCAAGTCAGCGTGGAGTTCGAGCGCGAAATCGGTGAAAAGCAGAAGCTCATCGATGAGCTGGTCGCCACCCGCAATCATGATGCCGAAGCGGCCGATCATCAGATCGCGCTACTTACCCACGCCAGAGAACAACTGCAACAACTCGCCAAACAAGCCCTCTACGAGTCGCAGCAATGAACACACAACACGTCCTGGATCTAAACCAACGCCTCCATCAATGGATGGAAAAGTACAACCCAGAGCTGGAAAAAGACATCGCACAATGGCTGCGCAAGCACGCCATAGACAGCACCGAAAACCTGGACAAAGCCTTTAGCCAGTTGGTCGAAGAGAATCGCCTGCTGCAGATCGGCGTCGTGGGTCGAGTCAAAGCCGGCAAGTCCTCGTTGCTCAACGCCCTGATCTTCGATGGCCATGCGATTCTGCCCAGGGCTGCCACCCCGATGACCGCGGCGTTGACGACCCTGACCCATGGCGACACTTTCGGGGCCGAGGTTCAGTTCTACAGCGCGGCGGATCGGGAAAATATCGAGCAAAACGCCCTGCGTTACGAGCAACGATTTCGCGAAGAAAAATCTCGCGCCTACGAAACGCTAAGCCAGCGTCGTCAGCGCAGTGGCCGACACGTAGAAGACGAGCAGTTCCATGCCGACGTCGAGAAAACTGCCCGGCGAGCCCTGCAAGGGGAACATTCGCTGGCGGCTGCCCATGACCAGTGGCAGAGCATTCGCAACTCCAATGTGGATTTTAAATCCCTCGACAGTCTGGGCCGCCTGCAAGCAACGGATGCTCAGTCATTGGCCGACAAGTTGCTGGATTATGTCGGCGTCGGCGGCAACTATATGCCGTTGACCAAAAGCGTCGATATCTTCCTGCCGCTGGACTCGTTGCGTAATGTGCGCATCATTGACACCCCGGGGCTTAATGACCCTGTGCAGTCTCGCGAAGAGCGCACGACAGCCTTGCTCAAAAATTGCGATGTGGTCTTTATCGTCAGCCCTGCAGGCCAGTTTCTCAGTGAGCAGGACATCGAGATGATGAGCCGGATCACCCAGAAAGAGGGTGTCCAGGAACTGGTGTTGATCGCCAGTCAGGTCGACAACCAACTGTACGGCAGCGACACACGCCAACCCACGCTTCAGGGATCGCTGGACAAGATCACCCAGACGCTCAGCACGCACATGGTCGACACCCTGCAACGCTTGAAGGTCCAGCATCCGGAGTTCGGTGCGACTTTCGACAACCTGATTGACCGAGGCGCCGGCAAGGTCCTCCATACCTCGGGCATGTGCCACAGTCTTTCGGTACGTTTTGACCAACAGAACGATTGGGACAGTGGCGAGCAGAAGGCGTGGGAAAACCTTCGAGCAAACTACCCTGACTTCTTTACGCCAGAGCATGCCGAACGCTGCCGAGGCAATCTCGACCTGCTGGCCAACACCGAAGCGCTACGGGGGGTGCTGGACAGTGTGCGTGCGCAGAAGGACCGTATCATCGAAGAGCGGCGAGAAGAGTTGATCCGCGCCAAGTCCACGGCACTGGAAGCGTTCCGGGCCGATTTGTTGAACTTTACCCAGGCCAAATATCAGGAAGTCCGCAATGCCGATATTGAGGACCTGAAGGCTCAGCGACGCAAGTTGGACAGCTTGATGGTAGTGGGCACCTATGAGCTCGATAGCGTCTTGAACAAATGCGTCGAAGAGTTTCGCGAACAATTGGAAGTGGTCCTGTCCAAAAAGCTGGAGAAAGCCTATGGCTCCACGCAAACGGCAGTAGATGCGTCGGCGCATGAAAAAACAGAGAAAAAGGAGGAGGTGCGCGATAGTCTCGCCGCAAAAGCAGCGAACTGGTTGTGGGGTGGTGGTCTTGAAACCCGTTATTACACTGAATTCAAACTGTTCTGGGGCAAGGTATATACAGCACTTGAGGACTTCGCCGAAGGTCTGGGAGATACCCTTAAAGCCTCCAGTAAATCACTGACCGACGAGTTCCGCGAGAAACTCATCAGGGAGTCGACCACGGCGGCCAGACGTCATCTTGGCGACGACATGGACCCGGCACTTATTATCCGCACTAGCCAAGGTCTGGTGTCAGGTTTCGTGATTCCGGCGTTTGAGCTAAACAGCCATGAGTTGCGCAAGCTCAAACGCACCGGTACTCATCTGCTGGGCGACGAGGCACGTGAATTCCTCGATGAGGCCAAGCATCTTCTGGATAAACTCAAGGGACAGGCCAAACAACAGATCCGTCACTTGAAGAATGACGTTACTGAAAAGCTTCCATCCTCCTATGGCAATGCATTTTTCAAGGATATGCAGGCACGTATGGAACAGCTGGAAGAACAGGTCGGCAATGCGCTTCTAACCCTGGACCGCCTGCAACGCATGGCCAAGGAACTGGAGGCGGCATGAAGACTGAATTGTTTCCTCCGGCGCTGATGACCCAACTGGACAAACTCGGCCAGTTGTTCATCCGGCGTCGCAAGCTGCTGCGTGACGGTGTGGTCGAAACACTTCAGGCTGCGGATGACCAACACGATGCGTTGACCCGCGAATATCAGAGCACAGCGGCGCGTCTTGAGGCGCTGACTGCCGAACATGGACAACTGACCAAGCGCCAGGCCAGCACCGCCGCCGAGCTGACCGACACCCGGCAAGCCTTGCACGGGGTGCAGCAGTCGCTGGAGCAGGCCAATACTCAGCATATGCACGATCAGCAGACAGCGCGGCTGCGCTTCGACACCTTGTCGACGCGGCATGCCCAACTGGTGCAGGAACGTAACAGCATTGAGGACGCTCGCCAGGTCCTCGAACAAAACCTCGAGCAAGCGCGACTTGAATTGCAAGCCGGTGCCGAAGCGCTCAAGGCGGCGGATGAACGTCATGAGACGCTGATCCAAGAGCACCAGAACACCCTGGCGCGCCTTGAAACCCTGACAGCGGAACATGGACAACTGACCGAGTGCCAGGCCAACACCGCTGCCGAGTTGATCAGCACCCGGCAGACACTCGAAGGTGTGCAGCAGTCGCTGGAGGAGGCCATCGACCAGCATCAGCGCGACCAGGAGCAGGCGCGCGAACGCTTCGACAGTCTGTCGATGCAACATGCCCAACTGGAACAGGAACGCAATACCGTCGAGTCGCAACGCCAGGCTCTTGAGCAGACACTGGAACAGACTCGCCTGGAACTGCAAGCCAGCATCAAGGCGCACGAAACACTGCAACAGATCCATGAAGATGAGCTACAACAGCACGCTCAGTTGGCGAACGAATTTCAGGCGTTGAATCAACGCCACGGGGACACCTGGACGCGCTTCCAGCTCATCTCCCGGCTGCTCGCGGCTCGCCCTCGGGAAAGCGCTGGCCTGGCCCGTTTCAGAGAGTTGTTGGCGAACGATTACATGGTGTTCGCAGACAATGAATCGTCCCTGGCCGCCGAAGCCAAGGCCCTCACAATGTTGCAGTCGATCCAGCAGGAACTGGCCTTGCTCGTAGGCTTTCCAGACGTTCATGAGCGCACCATCGTCGGCATTGTCGGTGGCTTCAGCAGCGGCAAGTCCGAGTTCATCAACAGTTTCATCCGTGACCCCGAGGTGCGCCTGGCGGTCGGTATGCAGCCAGTCACCGCTATCCCCAGCTACGTGCTGGCGACTGATGAACGGATGATTCGCGGGTACTCCGCGAACGGCGGCCATATCAAACTGGATGTGGACTTCTACAAAAGCATCTCCCATGCCTTCATCAACTCGTTCAGTTTCGACTTGAAGAGCCTGATGCCGTTCATGTGCGTGGGTGTTCAGATGAACCCTGACTACTTCAGCAACATTTGCTTCATCGACACGCCCGGCTACAACCCACCGGCGACGGCGGCCGAACACAGTCAGGGTGACAAACGCACTGCCATCCAGTTTGCGCAGCAGTCCGACGCGATCATCTGGCTGATCGGCCTCGACTCCAACGGCACGGTGCCTGACTCAGACCTGGACTTTATCCAACAGATTGGCGTCGAGCAGCGGTCGGTCTATGTCGTTCTGACCAAGGCCGACCTCAAGTCCGAAGACGACATCGAGTACGTCATGGATGAGGTCCAGGACATCCTGCAATCCGAGGGAATTGCGGTTGTCGGGATCAGTGCGTACAGCTCCACCCTGCGCAACGAAGTGGCTTATCGAGACGTGCCACTTCTGGAGTATTTCTCCCGGATCAACCTACAAGGTGATGCGCGGCAACACCTCGATGGGCGACTGCGCGAAGTTTTCTCGATGTATGACGATGCCATTCAGGCAGATATCAGCGCGATGCGTGCACAAAAAACCGCCATCAACGGACTACGACTCGACAGCCTGGAAATCGGTGGCAAGAATGTTTATGAGCGAATGCTCGGCCCCATCGACAAACTCGACAGCAAACTGGATACAGCACCACTGGAGCGCTGGCTCAAGGAGTCACGACGTCTGTTCGAAGACTTCAGCGATGCCGTCCGGCTGACTGCGGAAGTGCCCGAAACAGAGGTATAGAGGCGGGTTTGGCGAAAGCCACTTCACCGTCCATCTTGATCACACAACCCTCGTCAAAACCAATGACCGTAGAGAGAAACCCATGTCAGACAACGCATTTGAAAAGGATTACTCAGACGACTCGTTCTGGGACAAAGTTAAAAACTATGCGAAGTCCGCTGGCGAGGCGGCACTAGAACCCGCACTGAAGATGTACTACGCCGCAACCGACTCAGACACGCCCACCTGGGCAAAAACCACCATTTATGGTGCGCTCGGCTATTTCATCTCTCCGATCGACGTCATCCCCGACATCACGCCAATCGTGGGCTACACCGACGACATCGGCGTGTTGTGCGCAGCGTTGGCAGCGACCGCTACTCATATCAAGGCAGAACACGTGACCAAGGCGAAGGAAACACTGAAGCAGTGGTTTTCCTGATCTGACCGGGAAGCCTTACTACAGGTCCCGCTTGGGGTAAGGCTTCAGCATAAACAGGTGCAACCGTCAGCGTCATGGCATGGCCACAAACCATGACACACCCCATTCCATCTCTCCTGAAGAGTCAATCTCATGGATTACCAAACCCTCAAGGCGCGTCACCGACTTGAACGCGACAACCATCACGTCAACCTGACATTGCGTGTGCATCGGTCCTTGAGCTGGTTGCAACGCGCCGAACAAGCTGATGATCCCGACGGTCGTTTCGTTTTCCTGTGGATTGCCTTCAACGCCGCCTACGCAACTGACATCGACGAGAACTATCGGTTATCCGAACAGGAAACCTTCCGTGCCTTTCTGCGCAAGCTTTGCGATCTAGATCGCGAGCGGCAGATAGAGACGCTGGTATGGTCCGAGTTTTCCGGAAGCATCCGTGTGCTGCTGGATAACCCATACGTTTTTCAGAGCTTCTGGGACCACCAGAATGGCAAGATCACCGAGCAACAATGGAGCGAACGTTTCGCCGACGGCCGACGCAGAGCACAGTCCGCTCTGGCACAACGCGATACTGCCGATGTACTCGCGGTGCTGTTCAATCGCATCTACACCTTGCGCAATCAGATCATGCACGGCGGTGCGACCTGGGATAGCAGTATCAACCGACCACAATTGCGCGATTGCGGGAAGCTGCTTGGCAAGTTGGTGCCTTTGATCATTCATCTGATGCTGGAAAATCCTGACACACTCTGGGGAGACGCGTGCTATCCGGTCGTGCAGTCTTGAGTGTCCGGGCAGTCAATTCCCGTCCCTGGCGGCAGCACCATTACCACGACACATTCTGACCAGGCCTTACCCCATTCTGCCTCCTCCACAGCATCAGGAGATTCAGCATGGGTTCCCGACTCACCCCCTTCACCAAAGACAGTCGTCGTGCTGCCGACACTTGCGCACTCTCGCTGAAGTGGAGCTTCCAATTGCTGCTGGATCTGGGGGGGCATCGAAATTTAATCAGTCGACACGGGTTCAATGATGACGACCTGGCCCGTGAGCTTGGCATGGGCAAATGGGTGGACCGGGACGAGTACAGCCCACCCCTTGCGTTGTTGGGCTTGCGTCGAGCCGCGCGCGTCTTCGGGGCGCGTCATCCGGAGACACCCTACCCGGATCGCCTGGGGAGCAATCTTGAAGCATTGGGATCTTTACTAGGGTTGGGAGAAGCAGAGTTGCGGGTACTCGGCTTCTGCGTGCTGATGCACATCGATCCGGTACTGAGTGATGCTACCGATCAGTTGGGCATGGTGGGGTTCAACCGCTCCATGAAGGTTTTATCGGTACTGCTGGGCCTACCACTTCAGGAGGTCGAAGCGAGCCTGGCGAACAACAGCCCACTGATTCGGGCGGGCTTGCTGGAGGTGGGAGGTAATTCCCGGGCCTCGACGGCATTGAGTTCGATGTTATCGGTGAGTAATCAGGAGCTTCCCGGCCTGCTGCGATTCAGCAAAGGCACATCGCTGGATTTGTTTGCTTATGCCTTCCGCCTGAGTCCGCCAGGCAGCCTGAGCCTGGAGCACTACCGACACATCAAACAGCCACTGAACATCTCTGAACGCTACCTGGCCAAAGCCTTGGCGCAGGGCCGTCAAGGCGTGAAAATTCTGCTTTATGGTCCGCCAGGTACCGGCAAGACTCAGCTCAGTCGACTGCTCGCCAAGAGCCTGAACAGCGCGCTTTATGAAGTGGCCTGCACGGACAGCGATGGTGATCCCGTGCAGGCCAAACAGCGTCTGTGCTCGCTGCGTGCGGCCAATAGCGTGCTGCGCTCGCAACGGGCCCTGCTCGTACTGGATGAGATAGAAGACATCTTTCAAACCGCCAGCACTGACGCTCATGGCCGCTCGCAGAAGGGCTGGATCAATCGCATGCTGGAAGAGAATGCACTGCCGTGTTTCTGGTTGAGCAACAGTATTGAAGCTATCGACGCTGCACATATACGTCGCTTCGATCTGGTGATCGAGGTCCCCAACCCGCCCTTGGCACAACGCAAGCAGATACTGCGTGAGTGTGGCGGGGGCAAGTTGAGCGATCAGTTGATCGAGCATCTCAGTGCCCATGAGCAAGTGACACCGGCGGTGCTGGAACGAGCCGTGCGAGTAGGCCGCAGCGCAGGAAACCGTGCCGGCAAGACGCTGGACACAACGATCCGTTGCATCGTCGACGGTACGTTGAAAGCACAGGGCCTCGACAAACTGCAACAGAACGGCGGTAGCGGCTTACCCACCTTCTACTCTCCACAATGGATCAACGCCGACCACGCGCTTGACGGTCTGGTTGACGGACTGCGTACTCACCCCCAGGCACGCCTGTGCTTCTACGGTCCGCCGGGTACCGGTAAAACGGCGTTTGGCCAATGGCTCGCGCAAGAGCTGGGCAAGCCGTTGATGACCAAGCGCGTCTCCGACCTGGTTTCACCCTATGTCGGAATGACGGAGCAGAATCTGGCGGGCGCCTTCGAGCGCGCGCAACAGGAAGACGCCGTGCTGCTGCTCGATGAGGTAGACAGTTTTTTGCAGGACCGGCGCAAGGCGCGGCAGAGTTGGGAGGTGACGGCGGTCAATGAAATGCTCACGCAAATGGAGAGCTACCAAGGGTTGTTCATTGCCTCGACCAACCTGATTCGCGACCTGGACGAAGCCTCCTTGCGGCGCTTCGATCTGAAGGTTCATTTCGGCTACCTGGTCACCGCCCAGGCCCAGGCGTTGTTTGCCGCACACTTGAAAACGCTGGCCTTAAAAGACCCGCACCACAGCGCAGCCAATCGCTTGCGAGGTGAGGCGCATCTCACCCCAGGTGACTTTGCGGCAGTGGCACGCCGAGGGCGTTTCAAGCCATTCACCAGTGCCGATGAGCTGGCGGGGGCGTTGCTCGCCGAGTGCCGACTCAAATCCGCCGGGCAGCAGCGCCCAATCGGCTTCATACATTAACCAGACTAAAGGTTGCCGGGTTATCGACGATAGGCAGACAACCCGGCAAATTTGCTAGCCACAGGCCAGCTTACTACAAGGATAAATTCTCTTGCCTTCAGCCAAGACCCATACCGCGTTGAGTCGTCAATGGGAGCTGCTGCAACAGCTGCCCAAACGCGCCCCTGGTATCACAGTGAGTGAATTGCTGACCCGCCTGACGGCCGCAGGCTACTCCATCAGCCGCCGCAGTATCGAGCGCGACCTGCGTGATCTGTCCCTGGTGTTTCCATTGCAGTGCAACGATGGTGGAACGCCCTTCGGTTGGTATTGGAAACCGGGCGTGAGCGTCGAGTTGCAGGGCATCACCTTAACTGAAGCTGTCAGCCTGGCGCTGGTCGAAGACGCCGTGCGTCCGCTACTTCCGGGCAGCATGTTGAGCGTGCTGGAACCGCGCTTCGAGCATGCCCGGCAAAAACTCAAAGGCCTCGAAGTCGGCAACCCCGCCGCTCGCTGGCCCGACAAAGTTGCGAGCGTTCGGCCGGATTTCAATCTTCGAGCTCCGGAAATCCAGGCAGAAACGCTGGAGGCACTGCAGCACGCCCTAATCAGCGAGCAGCAAGTTCATTGTCAGTATTACTCGGCACACACCGACAAACTCAGTGAACTGACTCTCAACCCCCTGGCGATTGTGCAGCGTGGGCTGATCACCTATCTCATCGCCACCGCTGCGCCCTATACCGATGTCCGTCAGTTCGCGGTGCATCGCTTTCGCGCGGTAACGGTACTCGAAACTCCGTGCCAAGGGCTGGAGACGTTCGAACTGCAAACCTACCTGGCCACCGACGCCTTGCAGTTTGGCAAACCGGAGAAGATCCGGCTCAAGGCCTGGGTGAGCGAACACCAGGCAAGGATGATTCGTGAAACGCCCTTGAGCACGGACATGGTGCTGGAGGCGCTGTCGGATGGTTTTCAGGTGCAGGCGACCGTCAACAATACCTGGCAGCTGCACTGGTGGATTTTGTCTTTGGGTGATTCGTTGGTCGTGCGGGAACCGCCGGAGTTGCGCCAGCAAATGGGAGACACATTGCGGAGGGCGGCTGCAGCGTATGAACATGAGGAAGGCAAGGCGAGCCTGGTGTAACTCGCCAGGAGGGCTCCAGACTGGCGGATCAATGTACTTTGCGGGTTCTAGCGAAACGGTCGCGCCAGCCTGGCCTTGAAAATTTCCAGCCGAGAAGCCGGCCGTACATCCAATGCAGTGTGTCGGCATGAGGGGCAAATGGAAAACCAATCGATCCCCTCACGCAGCGCATCGCTGGGCGGCACCATTGTTTTTTTCCAGTGGCATTCGGGACAGGTGAATGTGAAGGGATGGGGCGGCCAAGGCATGGAGATAACCCGTCAGTCGTAGAAAAATGAAATCGACGACGCTGCACGGCGTCAGGCCGAATCACCGGCGCGTTTGTCCAGTTCCTGTTTCATCTCGTAGTATTCACGGAAGAACTCGTAGCCTTTTTTTACCACGACGATGACGCCAATAATTGCGAACAGATTTTTCATGCTGCTGTGCCTTATGGTTGCCTGACTCAAGCGGTTCGGTGTAAACCATTTGTCCTGTTGATGAGGCGAGCATGAGGGCGAAGCGCGACAAGACGTGTCGTGATCGGATGACTCATCGGCGCTTTGCTGAGGACTGCACCCTGCGCGCACTACTCCAGCAAGAGCCCATTCACCAATCGATAAGCCTCAGGCAACGCCAACTTTCCGCCTTCCACCGCCTCGATCAGCCGTAGCGCCTTATCGGCACTGATGACACCTTTCTCGATCACCTCACGAAGTGACGAAATAAAACCGGACTTGTCCAACAGCGTGACCGCCCCCATGCGCTCCTTGGCCTCCATCCCGGCCAACCGCTCCTGGTAGACCAACAACAATTCCTGCTTGCGCCCCTCTGACATCGCACCGCCGCGAATCCAGCGCGAGACGCCGTAGGCCAGAACACCACCGGCTGCCGCAGCGTCTAGTGCCCAGCCAAGTGGCGTCGCCGCCACGGCAGTGACACCGACCCAACCGGCGGCGGCGGTGAGGACCGGAATACTGGTCGCACCCGCGATACTCGCCACCGTGCCAGCTGCGGCGGCACCGAGGCCGATACCGAGCGTGCTGATGCCAACCTCCCCCAGGATGCGCACACGGACGTGGGGTGCACGCTCAAGCTCATCAATGACCTTGAGCAGCTGCTTTTTGCTGATCTTCGATGGCCGACTCATGATGTTTTCGCCGAAGAAAATTCAGCCATGATGATCTGGAGCGTCTCAATGAACAGATCAAAGTACGTCCGGGCCATTTCGATCAGGTTCTGCGGAAGCTCCTCCAGGCTCACCCCTCGGCCGTTCCCGTCCGGATGCTTATCGCGTTGATGACCGGTGGCCGCGATCGTCACGCCAACCAGTGTCCCCAATGGCGCCAATATCGAACCGAGCAACGGAATCCCAGCGACCAGCGAAGCGATAGCAGCACCCAACACGGTGCCAATGGCCAGATTCTTATGCGCCGTAATGAAGTCGCGCAACTTCATTACGATCAGCTTGCCGATGGAAACAACCTTGTTACCGATGCGCTGAGTCACGTTGAGCAGCTCTTTGACTCGTACAGCGATTTCGGGCGACAGACCGCATTCGCGCAACCAGATAAAAAGATCGCTGCTGGCCATGGAATCACTTTCGGCTTGCATGAGTGCAAGCTCCAGCTCGGCTTGGGCCTTTGCGATTATTGTTGTCATTGCGCTTCCTTTTTGAGCGTTACGTAAGTTTCAGTTCAGTGGCTGAGGAGTTGCAGCCATAAAAAGCTCCGCTGATTCTGAATCTGTGCAGCCCCTTGCAAAGTGTTTTAACACCGTTTGCAATCCGTTGTGTTCAACGCTCAGCACCGCGACGCCAACACCATTGGCTTTCTGGTACGTCGTCGTCTCCAACAATGGCGCACCTCCTGAGCGAGGCACCAGTAATATCGATAAATCCGGCTTGCAGCCCTTCCAGCGCAAGCAGTCCCGGTACAAATGCGCCGACACCATGCCCTCCAGTACCCACTTGCGCTCAACTCGGTACTTGGCGTCCATCACAATGAACGAGCTCCCCGCCGGGCTTTCCACCGTAACGACAATGTCGGGACGGCGCTCTCCAGAAATGCTGGAAAAACCGTGACTTGTTTTTTGGTCGAACGCCGGGCAGCACACCTGTAGCCAGACATCGACCTGAGTCTCAGCCCCCCTCCCTTCACAACGTACGACGTCCACGCGGGAACCGGGCCAACAATCACGCCACTGCAGGTCGGGATAGATCGACTTCATCATGGCCACCATCTGGAGGTAGCACCAACGCTCGTATATCTCCCATGTCGGGCTGATCCATAAGCGCTCTCCCTCGCTACTGCCGTCAATACCAGGGCGCAGCACGTACCATCCATGACGATAGGCCCGAGCGTAAGCAGGATGAGCGGAAACCGCGTTGAGCCCGGCAGCGGAAATTCGAGGCTGGCGCAGAGAGCAGAACGGCTCCCTGCGTTGAATTCTACGAAGGTCACTGTGCAGGCCTTCGAGGAAATCAATCCGCCGTCCAAGCCGAGGAGTCAACGCGGAGCGAGCCCCCGTATCGCCCTCCCCATCAATGATCTTTTGCAAGGCGGCAATGACGTATCGGCTGCGTCGCAGGGTTTCGCCAAGGACAACAGCCAACGCCTGATTGGCCGGATTATCCAGGTCCTCGAACACAGTGGGCACATCAAAGTGCAACACCTCATCGCTGGTATTGGCCAGTTCGAGGTTATAGAGCAACGCCGTCGCCGCAGGGTCTTGCAAGGCGCGTCGCAGGGTCTGGCGATCAATACGACGCAATTGATGCGCTGGCCGTAATGTTCGCTCTCGGTGCAGCCGTGTCAGCGGCTTGCGCAAGACTTCGGTAAACGCTGACAACAACGCCGGGCCATAACGTTTCAGTCGGGCATATTGCAGGTGCGGGTTGCTGGTCAGACCTTCCCGACCCACCTCCAACCGGGCGTACTCGTTGCCCATCAGCAAACGTATATCGAAGGCAAGGAGCTCGTCGAACATCGCGGCAAACGAAGTCTCGCCGAGCTTGTTTTGATCCGGAGCCACATCAAAGTGGTAGGTCGCTAAAACCTTGCCGTCAGTATCAATCAACTCAGCGACGACTTTGCCCGCATAAAAACCCGGCTCCCATCGCCATGCATCAAATTCCTCATGGCGCGAGCTTTCCAACGGTTCATCATCAACAAAAAAGCGGGACTCGGGGACAATCTCGAAATAATAAGTGCCGCGCTCCATGAAGCCCGAAGCCAAGGCTTCGGGGCTGACGGTAAACATGCTGCCTTGTTTGTCAACGCATCGGATAATCGCCATGTTTCAGCGCCAGAACCGGGCGGAACCCAAAGAACGCAAATCATCCAGCAACTCGCCGACTTTGGTTGCCGAATCCTCCAGCTTCATATCCCGCAACAAGTTACGGCAGTCTGCGAAGGCAGCCTGAACCCGAGGTGTGTCTTCACCGCGCAGTTTGGGCAGGACTTTGGCGTAGATGGCTTGATCCAGTGCCGCATCAAAATCAATCACACCGCCGCGTCCGGCCTGCTCGATGTAACCAATGACATCGTGGATGGTGCGCCAGCCGAAATGCAGGCGTGCCGGGCGCAAGGCCTTGACCAGCCCCTTGAGAGTGTCACGGACTTTGGTAATTTTCGCCTCAGGCAAAGCACTGGTTTTCCAGCCGGGGAACGCTTCAACGTCGATCTCCCAGAACTCAATCACTGCCGCCCGGTCGAGCACCTTGTCGCTCAGGCCGTGTGTCGTTTCATCCATATTCACGGTACCAATGATCACCAGGTTAGTCGGGTACGTGATGGTCGCCGGCACGCCGCTGATGTCATTATCCTGAGCATGGAGCTCAATGTGGCCACCTGTCTCCATGGCAGAAAGCAGCGGCGCCAAATATTGCTCCGGGTGCGACAGGTTCATTTCGTCCAGCACAACCGTGTATGGACGCTCGGAGTCGGCACTGGCTCTCAGCAGGAAATCGACGAATGCCGTGCGTACATAGCTCTCGCTATTCAATGGATTGACGTAACCCAGCAGGCAAGAGGGATCATGCCAGCCAGGCTGGACAGGGACTGTAAGCAGTCCCTCTGATGGCTGGCTTTGCCCCTCGTGCAACGCCAGGGCATAACCCCGAGCCAGTACCGTTTTACCGGCGCCACTGAGCCCGGTAAGGACAGCAAAATGGCGGCGCGGATGACTCCAGAGTCCTGCATCAAGACGAGCCACCAGGCTGATCGGAAAGGCGATATCTTCGGGAAAACTACGCAGGATGGTTTCCAGCGAAGGGCGCTCGAACGGCACACCCTCGCCACTGGATGGCACCACGCTGGTTGAAACAGCCCGCGGGTCTGGAGTAAGTGATTGGGGCTCCCAGTGGATTTGCGCTGCCCAGGCCTCACCGAGCTCGGTCAGGTGCTGCAGTTTGTCTGCACGGGTTTCGACCAATTGCAGGGCACGCAGCCAAAAGGTCAGACTGGTCAATGCCCGATCGCTGGTCCACCCGGTGTTTACCTTTCTCAACGCTTCATTCAACGCACTGACGGACATTGGACCGCTGTGCAATGCATAGAGCATGTGATCAAACCCAAGAACGCGGGTCAGCAGCCAGTCCGATACTTCATCAGGCTCGCCAGTCTCCAGCAGTCCCTCACCTCGCGGCGTCAGATGGATCTCGTCGCCTTGAGCGCGCAGAACACCCCATTCGGCAATGAGTGAATTGAGTTGTGTTCGGATGCTCGAAGTCGCGTGACTTGGGTTGATCGACCGCATGTGCTCCACCAAATCTTCTCGCTTGCATCCCTCTTTGGCGAACTCAATAATCGCCCTGATGGTAGCGATACCACCACCGATGGCGAGCATGCCGCGACGTCGGCGCTCAGCAGGTAAAGGATTCAAGCGCTCCTGACCTGTAGCGGGGTCTGCGATTTCCGTGGCCTCGGCTTCCTGCTCCCTTACGAATTTCATGTAGAGCAGCCAAGGCAGAGTCATGCGCTCCAGCGTCGGTATCGATAGTCCTTTTTCTCGCTCACCCAAAACATCGTCCAGGCGCTCAAGCACACTCCGATGCAGAGAAAGCTCACGCTCCGTGCCTCCTACACCTATCAACGAAGCCAAAGTACGCAACTTCGGGTAGTGAGCGAGTGTGGTCAGTTCAGTTGGGCACAACGCTGCAAAAAGACGATACTTTTTAAGCCTCGGATTGCGTCGCACAAGGGGAGGAGCAGCTAGTTGGTTCAACTCGCGCCAGCCTTCCTTGAGCACCTGATCATGAAGGTGAACATCACCAGTTTTGAGCGATGCCCGAATACTCCAAAGGCATTTGGCGACTCCAGGATCGGCGATCACCTCTGACACATTGACCGTGCCCATACCCGTTTTTGTAATGACCTCACTTTCCCACAGCAGCTCTTGAAACGCTGTACTACAAAACTCCTCCTGATCAGCGTCTTGTACTTTACGAAGGAACTCCGACAGCTTTTTCAGCCAGCTCTGATACCAAGGCAGCTCACGATTGTGAGCCAATACCGCCTCACAGGCTGCCTTCAGATTTGCGTTATCCTTCAGATCTACCGCCACCAGTCATGCCCCTTATTGTCTTGTTGGGCGACCGGGCCCAATACCGTATCTGCCAAATATTTGCATGCGGAGTTACACCACCTCCTAGGAGAATCCAGCCTGTGACACTGGCTCCTGGCCCATCACCTTTCAGGCAAACGATTAACACGAGCCACTAGCCGCAGAATACGTGCTCGCGATGCCAGGCCAAGTAGTTCAAATGACGGTCATGAAGGCTACGCAATCGGCATTGCGGGTTAATACCAAGCGCCAGTTGCAGTTCAGTGGTCAGGGCTTGCGCAATTACAATATCGCCCTTCTCTGTAAAGCTGATTAGTCCCAGGTCAAAAGCTTGATCTAGGTTGGGTGTCAGAAGCAATCCGTTAAAGGGATCGAGGCGCTCCAGATGCGTGGCGTCACGCCATGGTTTGATGTGTGAAGCGCGCAGCATGGAAGCGAGCGCAAAACCACTAACAGCACAACCTTGCCAATGCTCGAGCAGCGCCTGGCGATAGACGCCTTGCCCTACTCGCGCTCGGATGATGGCCTCACGTTCAGTCGTACCGATCTGCTGCCCAGTAGGTGATTGCTCGAAGAGCTCAATCAGGCTGACTTCGTCTTCCACCTGCTTCTCGATGCTCAGCAACTCACCGCCAAGCACGCCAAACAAACTGAGCAAGTCGTCTACATTAGCCACATTGACTGCGATTCCGGTTTTGCTGGTCGAGCCCGGCGCAAACGGAAACGCTTCCAGGCTGGTACTTTTGTAAGTCTCATTGGGTACTCCCCGCGTCAGCGCCTTGATTTGCGCCCAATGCACCGATTTCCGGTATGCCGGATGCAGCACCAATGGCTGGCGCCCAACGCTTCGGCCGGTGGCGTAATGCTTGACGAATAGCGGATGCTCAAGACCCGGGTGCACATAACCCCGCGCATAGGCTCTTTCGTACTTCCTGCTGCAACCGTTGCCTTCCAGAAGCCTGCAAATTTCCCGCGAATCAAGCATGTACTCCTCCTAATGTCTACACCGTATCGGAGCCAAATCACGGGGCCTTACACCAAGGCCCTCGTGCCTCACACCTAGGGCAGCAAAGCCTGCAGAATCTCCACCTTGCGCTGCAACTGCTCCACATGAGCCTTCTCCGCCCGAAGCGCCGATTTCAACTCGCGATTCTCTTCGGCGTGCCAGCTCAGCCGCTGCTGGCGCTCCTTCGTGGTCGCATGCCAATGCTCGAGCAATCTCCAGGCTTTGTTAGTCTGCAGATACTGCACCAAAAGCATCAGCAGGATCATCAACAGCATCAGCATCGCTACCGACGCCGTCCAATCCCAACCATCCATAAACATGTCCCTCATGTCGTCAACTATAAACTTGCCAGAGTCACGATATGTAGTGTTAAACGACACGTCTAGAATGTAGGCTTATACAGGTAAAGTATTCACTCACATGGAGGCGACATGAAACGCAAGCAAACCATCGCGCAGGTCCGTTGGGACCTCGCCCTTCGCTATCGTCTGATTGAAACCGTCGCATGGTGGGAAGGCCGGCTGACCACGGTGCACTTGACGCAGAGTTTCGGCATCAGCCGTCAGCAGGCATCCAAGGACATCAACACCTACATCACCGATCATGCGCCTAAAAACCTTACATATGATCGACAGATCAAGGGGTACGTGCCGAGTAAACAGTTCAAGCCACTGTTCATCGACGACAGCGCCAGCGCATACCTGCACCTGCTTTACCAGAACAATGCTCGAGCGCCACACGTCGAGGGACTTGCGTTGGCCTACGCCCATACCAAAGTACTGGAGGTGCCTGATCGCTCGATTAAGGCCGAGATACTGCGCCCACTGCTCAAGGCTTGCCGGGAGCATCTACGCCTGGACATCGACTACGTTTCGCTCAACAGTCCCGAACCTGAAGGGCGAACCATTGCACCGCATACGCTGGTTTACACAGGTATGCGCTGGCATGTGCGCGCCTACTGCGAAAAAAACCGCGAGTACCGGGACTTTGTACTGAGCCGACTGCGTGGGGTTCCTGAACTGATGGACGGCGAGACCGAGAATGGCCTCTCGGACGACGACCAATGGAATAGCGAAGTCAATGTCATCATCAAGCCCGATGAACGCCTGACGCTGATGCAGAAAGCGATAATCGAAGGGGATTTCGGAATGGTCGATGGGCGACTGCAGATTCCCTGCCGCCAGGCGCTGGTCAAGTACGTGTTGCAGCGCTATCAAATTGATCCAAAGAACATGGACCCCAAACCAGAGGCGCAACAGATCGTGGTAGAGAACCTGAAGGAGTTGAAACCCTGGCTGTATGACTGATTCAGGCGCCTGAAACGCCAGCCCCTGACGTAGTGCGACACGATCTGTCGCACGCGGTGATTACGCTTTGATCAGACCCCCACGAGAGAACTCGACATTGAAAAATACGGAAGCCATGACGCTGGTGGAAACCACGTTCACTAAAGTCCTGAGCGCCAAAAACGTGCTCGTTCTGAAAACCATAGTGGGCGCCGATACCCGGCTGAAAAAAAAGCAGATGGACCGCACCAAATATCCGGAACTGCAGCTTGAATTGTCGACACAGGACATCGCTTCCCTTGCTGACAAAGTGGACGAGGATCTGCGTCTGCATGCTGACCTTAGCGGGCGACTTGAAACGCCCCTGGAAAAACTGCTCTACGCCCTGGCCTGGAAAAACGGCGATTTACAGAAAGTGGGGCACATCATCAAAGGCGCGAAAGATGCCTTGCCGACAGCACTGAACAAAGGCCCTGGACAAGTGTTCCGGCAGTTCGGTCGGCACTTGGCCGAGTCTTCGGAGCCAATTATCGACCAGCACGTCCTTCGTGCCTTCCAACTTTACAAACTCCATGAAGAATCGGAAACACCCGACCCGGACGCGGTGACAGCCATCCGCAAGAAGATCAACTGGGACAACGAAGTCATCTGGATCGAGCGCTACAAGACCTGGCTCAGTGAACACTTCGACGAGCGCCAATGTGCCGAGAAAAAATTCGTGGTGAACATCGACATGGTGCTCTTCGCGCTCGGGCGGGCGGTCAAGATCACCGGCAAGCGTGGTAACAGCGCAGAAGTGTAATCGAGGAAAACGCCATGAAAACCTACAAAGCCTTCATGCAACGTGTGGTCGCTACCGCAGGCCCCCAGGCCAACTTCACCATTACTGTTCAGGCGGTGACCTCTGCCATGGCAAAGGTCACCGCTGAAGCTCAGTACCCAGGCTACAAATGCCTGAACGCCCCCACTCAGGTGCGTTGAAGTTTTGCCAGTTCATCCTGCAGTTGCAGCGCCAGCCCGCTGGTTCGCTGCACATTGCGACTCACCGCCCCTTCAAACACCCCCGGGCTGGCTTCAACCAGACTGAACCATTGCTTGGCACGGGTGATGGCGGTGTACAACAGCTCCTTGGTCAGCACTGGGTTCAGCGCATCGGGCAACACCAAAGCCGTGTGATTGAACTCTGAACCCTGGGATTTGTGCACCGTCATGGCGAAGACCGTCTCGACCTCCACCAGCCGACTCGGCATCACGAAACGTACGCCGCCACTGCCATCGTTTCGCGGGAAGGCCACGCGCAGCACCCGTTCTGCGGCAGGGCCTGGCACCCAAAGGGCAATGCCGATGTCACCATTCATCAAGCTCAGGCTGTAATCATTGCGGGTGACCAGTACCGGTCGCCCTTCATACCAACCCTGATCCCCCGACAACAACTCACAGCGGCGCAGTTCGGCGGCCACTCGTTGATTCAGTCCCTCGACACCCCAAGGCCCGCGACGCAGCGCACAGAGCAGACGGAACTCATCAAATGCGCCCAATACTTTGCCAGCCCAACCGGCCCAGAGGGAACTATCCCAGGGAGTGTCTTTCGCAGGACGCTGGTCTCGTAGCTGCTCAAGGTAATGGCGATAACCAGGAGCATCACCTTTGCCGTTGATAATCAACTCGGTGAGTGCGGCATCATGCTCGCCTCGCAACTTGAGGTTGAACAGCTGAGGCAATTGCTGATCAAGCAGGCTTCGTGCTTCGGCGGCGTTTTTCTCATTGACCAGCTTGGCCAGACGCCCAATGCCCTGCTGGGCGTCGAAGCGTCGGGAGTAGCGCAGCATGACGGTTTGCTGGGCCAGCGGATCGCCAGCACCGACTGCCGTTTGCAACCCCGGAGCGCTGACCGACTCACCACTGTGGGCTTCCAGCCAGGCAACTGTTTGCTCGCTATAGCCGCCGGCTTCAGCGTTGCGACAAAGGTCGCCCAACACGGAGCCTGCATCCACCGATGCCAGCTGATCCTTGTCACCCAACAGAATCAAGCGCGCCTGCCGAGGCAAGGCATCGAGCAAGCAAGCCATCATTTCCAGGTCAATCATCGACGCTTCATCGACCACCAATACATCCAGCTCCAGTGGCTTATCCCGGTGGTGAATGAAGTTGCGCGAATCCGGTCGACTGCCCAACAGACGGTGCAATGTGGAAACATCCGTCGGGATCGCCTCCTGCACCGGGGCGCTGACCGGCAGCTCACGGACGGCCTTGCCAATGGACTCGGACAAGCGTGCTGCTGCCTTGCCGGTGGGGGCGGCGAGACGAATTCGCAGCGGCTTCCCTTCCTCCACGGCCGGTGTTTGCAACAGCCCCAGCAAGCGCACGACCGAGGTGGTCTTGCCGGTGCCGGGGCCGCCGGTGATGACGCTGAAGTTACCTCGTGCCGCCAGCGCACAGGCAATTTTTTGCCAGTCCCTACGGACTTCACCGTTAACTTCGAAGGTGTCAGGGAACAAGGCATCGAGCCGACTGGAAAGTTTCTCCGGTGTTACCGCGTCCACGCTCAAACGGGCGCTCAGCGCCTGGGCAATGCTGCGCTCATAGTTCCAGTAACGACGCAGGTACAGACGCTGTCCGGTCAACACCAGCGGCCGCTCCGGGAATCGCTGCGGCTCGTCCCGATCCTCCACCATCGTGCTCAAGCACAACACCCGGCGCCATTGCGCGATATCCAGGCCCAGCAACCATTGCGACGGTAATTGGCCGCCCTCCTCCCCTTCAGGAGGTAACGACAACACAAAGTCAGGCGCTTGCAGGGTAGCGACCAGATCCAGGCAGGAATGCCCGCGACCCAGTTGATGACTGGTCATCGCGGCGGCCAGCAACACACTGGCCTGGGCCTGGGGATCCTGTTCAAGTATGAAGGTGGCGAATGAGCGATCCAGTGCGCGCAACCAGCCTCGGTTCACCCAATTGTCGAGTTGATGCAGCAGCTCGCTGCTGTCGGCATCGCCAACGAACAACAGCGGGTGATCAACGTTGCGCTGGCTGTTGCTCAGCTGCTTAAGGGTCCGGCTCATGCGCTGGTCTCCGCGTGTTGGCCCATGAAGAGTTGGTCCAGTTGTTCAATCAACTGCCGTGGCGGTCGTTCGAAATGCACACCATGGGTGGGCGCCTGGTGTCCACGGACGAACAGGTACACCGCCCCGCCCATGTGCTGTTCGTAGTCATACCCGGCAAGGCGCAGCTTGAGCTGGCGATGCAAGGCCAGCAGGTACAGACACAGCTGCAGGTCGTAACGCTTGTCCAGCATGGTCTCGGCCATCGCCTTGGCGTCGTAGGCCTGGTCGTTGCTGCCCAGCCAGTTGGATTTGTAGTCCGCCACGTAGTAGCGTCCCTGATGTTCAAACGTTAGGTCGATGAAGCCTTTGAACATGCCGTTCAACTCGTTGGCGGCCAGTACTGGACGCGGTGCACCACCCAACGTGTATTGACGCACCAGTGCATCGAGGCGCTGAACGTTCACCGACCGGCTGGAAAACCAGAACTCCATCTCCACCTGATAGGTGCTCAGGTTCGAGAGTTTGCACTGGGTACCGTTGAATCGCAGGGGCGCATCCAGATAGCTGCCCAACCAGGCGGAAAGTGGCTCGATCCAGTTTTCCCAATCGCGCAGATTGCAGCGACGGGCCACCGTGTTGTGCAGGGTTTGCGGATCGCCGACGGCCTTGGCGAAGCCTTCGCGGCCGGCCCACTCGAACAAGCCGTGCAAAAAGGTGCCTGGGCCCGCGCCCCGAGGAAAACCGTGAATCCCGACTCCTGCGGGCAAGGCTTCAACTTCGCCTTCCTCCTGCAAATTGGCTTCCAGCGCAGTTGCCGGCTCAAGGCTGAAGCCCGGTTCCGCCCCCAGCAGGACATTGCCGTCGGCAATGGCCAAGGCCGAGTAACTGGCAATCCACCAGTTCGCCGCGAGCTTGTGCAAGGGGCGCAAGGCTGGCCCCACCGACGGTGTAGCGGGCGCCGTATGGACATTGTCCGATGGTACTGGCGCTGCGCACACCGCAATGTCCGGGCAGCCGCTGGCCAGTGCCTCGACCACGCCGAGCAGACTCTCCGCGGCTATCGGCTTCTCGCCCGCCAGCATGTAACCCAGGCCTGCCTTATGCAAATCTGTCGATTTACCTCCAGCCTTGGCCCCCTGAGGCGCCACACAGATCCAGGTGGCGTAACGGGCTCGCGTCAGGGCAACGTAGAGCAGGCGCATCTCTTCGCCCATGCGCTCATCGTTGGCAAGCGCCTGCGCCGGTTTGGCCAGATCACCCTTGATCAGCTCGATCACCAGACCCTTGTCGTCGTGGAACATAGGCGGTGTTGTGCTTCGGCCATCGATCGCCCTGGCGCTACAGGCAAATGGCAGCAGCACCAATGGGTATTCCAGGCCCTTGGACTTGTGCACGGTGATGACCTTGATCAGGTCTGAATCGCTTTCCAGCCGCAGAATTTCTTCTTCGCTCTGGCCATCAACCTGCTCGGCGAGGTGGCGGATCAACGCATGTTCGCCATCGAGTTCGGCGGCGCTGCGTTGCAACCATTCGGCCAGATGTAACAGGTTGGTTAAGCGGCGCTCGCCCTGTTCTTCCAGAAGCAAACGGGCCGGTACCTTGAACGTGGCAAGCAGCTTGCGCAGCATCGGCAGCACGCCTTGTTGCTGCCACAACACACGAAAATCCCTGAACAGCAGGACCTGTTGCTCCCAGAACAATTCATCCTGGTTCAATTGCTCCAGGTTCTGCCATGACAGCCCGACGCTGCGGGTCGCCATTGCAGCACGCACCAGCCGATCGCTGGTGGGTTGAGCGCACGCCCGCAGGATATACAGAAGGTCTTTGGCCTCTTCGCTTTCGAAGACCGAGTCCCTGTCGGAGAGATAGACGCTGGCCAGTTGCCGATGCGCCAGGGCTTTGCGTATGGCTTCAGCCTCCTTGCGATTGCGCACCAGAATGGCGATATCGGCGGGCCGCAAGGCGACGAATTCACCATTGCCTTTCAGCAAACCGGAACACTCGGTTGCAGCGGGATCAAGCCAGGCCTGAATCGCCGATGCCGAGGCGTCAGCGGCTTTACGCAAGTAGGTGGCGTTATTGACCACACCCTCGGTTTCCAGCTGCCAGAACGTCAAGGCAGGTTGATCCGTACCCTTGATCTGCAACACATCGTCGCGCCCATTGGCATGGACGGTGTTGAACGGCACCGGGTTGCCCTGGTCTTCTGTGGCAAACCGGAAGGCGCCGCGGGGCTGGGCTTCAGAGAACCGGAAGCAGTGGTTGGCCGCGTCAACCATCGCCTTGGTGGAACGATAGTTGGTCCCCAGTGTGTAATGACGGCCAGCTGTGGCCTCGCGTGCCTGGAGGTACGTGTAGATGTCCGCGCCACGGAAGGAATAAATCGCCTGTTTCGGGTCGCCGATCATGAACAGGCCGCACTCATTCAGGTTGTCGGGAATGCGGTAAATGGTTTCAAAGATCCGGTATTGAACCGGGTCGGTATCCTGGAATTCATCGATCAGGGCAACCGGATACTGCTTGCGAATGGTCTCGGCCAGACGCGGGCCCGACGGGCCTTGCAAGGCCTGGTCAAGACGATTGAGTAGGTCGTCGAAACCGATTTCGGCACGGCGGCGCTTTTCTTCATCGAAGCGCTCGCGCACCTCATGCAAGGCGTGCAGCAGCAGTTGGGCGCGGATATCCACTTTGGCGTCGCGCTGTTCGACCCACAGGTCGATCGCCTCGAACGCCTGATGCTTGGGCACCACGGCCTTGCCCTTGAGTTTTATGCCGGCCTGGCCGAAGGCGTGCACGTTATGCGGCGCAGGTTGCCCTCTGGACCAATGTGCCAACTTGTTCAGGAGACCGTTGAAGACTTCATCCTGATCGATTTTTCTGTAGGTATTGCCATTCATGTGAGGACGAATGCTGCGCAACACCTCCTCGAGCTCTTTCTGATGCTCAAGCCAAAGCTTGCGAGCGATACGCTCCAGGTCGCCGACCGTTGTATACCATTCGCCAGGCTCCTTGAGTAACGCCTGCAACGAGCCAGGTGCTTCAAGGGGCTGGTTTTTGTATTGATAGGTCGCGTCCCGGCGCGTCAGCAACGAACCGAGTGCATCCCCCAGGTCCTGTGGGCTTTTGAAACAATCACCGATGGCTCGGGCTTGCTCCACCGGTAATTCATAGAAGTGCCGACGCCAATAATCCCTGACAACCTCGGCCAGCAATTCGCTCTGATCGGTTTCCAGTGTCTGGGTGAACAGGCTGCCACTGTCGAAGGCATGCTCACGCAACATCCGATAGCACCAGCCATGGATGGTCGAGACCGCCGCTTCATCCATCCACTCACCCGCCAGTTGCAGCCGGCGCGCGCAATCGGGCCATTCCTGCGGCGGATACTCGGCACGCAGTTGCTGCAGCAGCTTGTCGTGTTCGCGCTCAGGTTCCAGAAAGCACTGCGCCGCTTCGGTCAAACGCGCACGAATACGGTCGCGCAGTTCCTGGGTCGCGGCATCAGTGAAGGTTACGACCAGAATCTGCGGTGGTGTCAGCAGGTCCTTGAAGGCGGCTTCACCTCCATGACCAAGCACAAGACGCACGTACAACAAGGCGATGGTGAAGGTTTTGCCAGTACCGGCACTCGCCTCGATCAATCGGCTGCCATGCAAGGGAAAGTCGAGGGGGTTGAGATTTAGCGGTTTCATTGGTCGCTCCCTGCGCGGCTCGAAGAAAGATGATTGAACAGTCCTCCATACAGGCGCGTGGCCCATGAGGCGAAATGACCGGAGGCGCACAGTTGGTCGAAGTCCACGTACGCACGGCGCAAGGCGAAAGAGCTGTCCGCCTCTCCAGTGCGCATGTAGCCCCCCTCAAACGTCTCGCGGGCTTTCTCGGAAGTCGCGTCGTTGTCTTCCCCGCCTTCCCCCGCTTCCTCGAGCCAGGCGAATGCGCTTTTGCAGGCGACCGGCAGCGGCTCACGCATGCCCGCCACCCAGGCGTCGAGCAGCGACTGCAACTGTTCCTGCGCCTGTTGCGCCGGCATTGGCCGGAACACTACGTCCCCGTTCAAGCTGACCAGAATCGTGGTGCAGCCCGGTTCACTCAGTTGCAATGCCAGATGGCGCACCCAGGGGCGAACCAGGTTGTGCCAGCGCCAACTGTCGTCGTTGCATAGCTTCTTGCTGTCCAGCTGCAAGTAGGCTCGCTCACCTTGGGCATTGCGGCGAATGCCACCCAGCCAGTCACTCAATCCAGGGGTCGGTTCGTGCGCCGCGATCGTCGCGGCGGTCTGGCCCTCCTCGATTTCCGGCCACGCCTGCAACTGCGCGTGATAACGCTCCAGCATGTCCGGCAGTGGCTCGGCCAATGCCGATGCGCTCAACGTGCCGAAGCCGCCCAGCGGCAACTTGCCTTCACGCTGTAAACGCTGCACATGCAGATCAAGCTCGGCCACCGCGTCCTCAGGTCGGTAGTCCTCTTCTACCCAACGCTTGAGCGCCTGGCTGAGTCGGTCCTGGTGTTGCCAGTTCTCAAGGCCGTCGAGCTGAAAGGTTTCGTCGTCACGGCTGGTCAATTCGTCATTGTCGAAATTGACCTTGAGCCGCTGCTGGAAGAATGCCCCCACGGGGTCGCGTACAAACCCAGCCAGTTGGCGCAGGGTCAATGGCGTGTCTTGCGCGAGCTTTGGCAATACGTCGACCGAGAGTTCCTCCGCCCGCGACTCATGCACCTCACGCCACTCATGGGAATAGGTAAACAGTCCATCAGGCCCGGGCTGGTCGGCAAAGTAGGCCGCGCTGAAAGGCTGTAGCGGATGTTCTTGGGTCAAGGCATGCAGCAGCGACCCAGGCGGCGCCGATCGCCAGCCACTGGCCAGGTGATCACGCAGCTGACCGATCAGCACCGAGGGTACACGCTCGCTATTGTCGCGGATGTTGCGGCCAACCCAGCTGATGTAAAGCTGCTCTCGGGCCGACAACAGCGCCTCTAGCAACAGGTAGCGGTCATCTTCACGGCGGGAGCGGTCACCGGGGCGGTAATCGTTGCGCATCAGGTCAAAGTCGACAGGAGACTGTTGACGCGGGTAGTCACCATCGTTCATGCCCAGCAGGCACACCACTTTGAACGGGATCGCACGCATCGGCATCAACGTGCAGAAGTTCACTGCACCGGCGAGAAACCGCTGCGACAAGCCGCCCTCTTCTATGCCGGAAAGCCAGGTCTCATGCATCACGCTCAATGGCAAGGGCTCGGCGAACTGCGCGGACTCGCAAGTGCGGAGCCAGTCATCGAGCAGCTTGAGCAATTGGTTGACCAGCAACTCTTCGGCATCCCTCACCGGGCGGAAGAACACCTTCAACAGCGATTGCAGGCGCTCGACCCAGAGTACTGGCGTGACCGGCTGCTGCAGGTCCTCACGGGCAATTTCCAGGTGATCGAGCAAGGTCAACAGAGGTCCCGCCAGTGTGGCTTCCAGGCCAGAGACCTCGTCATAGGGCTCGACTCCATTCAGTTCAGGCCCTTGACCGGCCGCGTAGCCCAACAGCATACGGCGCATACCAAAGCGCCAAGTGTTTTGCTCCAGGCCCGCAGGCATATCCAGGCTTTCGCGCTGCTGCGCATCGAGGCCCCAGCGCACACCGGCACCGTCGATCCAGCGCTGCAGGATCGGCACATCCGCTTCCTTGATGCCGAAGCGCGCCCGCAGCGCCGGCACATCCAGCAGGTCGAGTATATCGCTGACGGCGAAGCGGCTATGGGGCAGTTTAAGCAAGTGTTCGAGGGCGATCAGCAATGGCTGGCGGCCACGCTGCCCCTGGTCGGCCAGGGTAAAGGGCAGATAACGAGGGTCATGACGCGGCACCTGACCGAACACGGCCTCGATATGCGGTGCATACGCATTGATGTCCGGTACCATCACAATCACATCACGCGGGCTTAGCTCAGGATTGGCACTGAAGCGAGCGAGCAACTGATCGTGCAACACTTCCACTTCACGCTGCGCACTGTGGACCACGTGAAAGCGTACCGAACGATCCTGTGCAACATCGACAGGGCCCCACACTTCGCGAGTTTCAGCCAAAGGACGCAATTCAAGAATGTCGCTTTGCAATTGACCTAGGAGGCTTGAAGGTGGCTCGTCATTGAACAGGTCGATACGCCCGCCGTTTAGGCCCTCGAACAGGTGTCGATAACTCGTCGGCTCGTCATAGTGGTCGAGCAAATTGATGTAGTCGCGACCTTGCTTACCCCACGCGGCGAGCAAAGGCTGGCCATGTTGGCTCGTCGCCATAGAGGCACTTCTGTTTGGCTGGCGGCGATAGGCATGGCCCAACAAGTCTTTGTCAGCGACGATATCGCCCCAGTGATGGCGACAAGGGTTGTGCACACACAGCAACACCTGGCTGTAGCGCGAGAGTATCGCCAGGGCTTCCAGAACCTGTGCCGGCATAGACGAAATACCGAACACCACCACACGCCGAGGCAACCCTGCCGGGGCCTGCCCTGCTTCACGCAGGCGTGCGACAAAACGCTTGTGAACACCGGCTCTGCTCTGCTCAAGAGCGCCCTCGCCAACATCCGCCAATACTTCACGCCACAGCTCCGCCTGCCAAAGGTTGTCGGGATCCAGCGGTTTCACACCGCCTTTGATGTGTTTGAGTTGATCACGCCCGCCCGCCCAATCCTCCAGCCAATCGGCGCGATAGACCTGATACTGATCAAACAGGTCCGCCAGCCGCTCTGAGAGTTGGTAGAGTTTGCGCTTATCGTCATCCTCCTGAAGAAATCGCCGCAAACTGCTGAAATTGGATTTGCAGAGCAATTGAGGCAGCAAGCGCATGAGTCGCCAACTCAGTGCCGCCTTGTCCAGCGGGGAGGACTCTGGTGTCGTCTCGGTCCCCAATACAGACCTGTAGGCCTGCCAAAGGAAACGCGCAGGAAGTTGCACATCCAACGCTGCTGCGATACCGCAGCCACCGTTATCAGGATCTTCAGCCAGCGCCAGCTTCAACCATTGAGCAATGCCGTTGCTGTGCACCAGCACGACTTCGTTTTCCAGAGGGGCCAACGGGTAGCGCTGCATCCAGCTCACCGCTAGCTCACGCAAATCGTCCAAGCAATTGCCGTGAATAATCATGAAGCCGGGCTTCAACGAGTCCGCATCCTGCATACGCCACCCTCAGATCTGAATACGCAGCTCTGTGGTACAGAGCGGCAAAAGGCCATCACTTTAAAACGATATGGTTACACGCCACCAGCCCGAAGAAGGCCAACACAACCATCCACAGGAGCCGAGCATAGGTTGCCAAAGGAGGAGAGCAAATGCTGGGGGTTCGCACAGGTCAACTACTCACGCACATACCCAACCGTTTCTGCTGAGACGACAGTTAGAAATAAATGAAAAGGCGTAAAAATCTGTGCTGTTTGTTGACAGTCCACGTGGTTCATCACCACTCACTTGAACCTGCCCCCATGAAAACCTACCTAACCTTCATGCAAAGTGTGGTTGCTACCGCCGGCCCTCAAGCCAACTTCACCTTTACCGTACAAGCAGTGAGCTCAGCCATGGCTGGCCAAGGTCACTGCCGAAGCGCAGTATCCCGGTTACAAGTGCTTCAACGCCCCCACTCAGGTTCGCTGATGCTTCTCCAGCTCAGCCTGCAATTGCAGCGCCAGCCCGCCGGTACGCCGGTACGCCGGTACGCCGGTACGCTGCACATTGTGACTCACGGCACCTTCCCTCGGCCTAGCCTCGACCAGGCTGAACCAGCCTTTGGCTCGTGTAATTACGGTGTATAAAAGTTACTTGGTCAGCACGAGATTTAGCGCATCAGGCAATACCAACGCGGTATGGCTGAATTCCAAGCTTTGAGACTTGTGCACCGTCATCGCAACCTGCAGACAGATTGTCGCGTGATACCAAATTCTTCAATCGGCATGGGCGATTCGACTTAGAAAAAACCAAATCATTTGCTCCAAGACAGTTTTTCGAGACGAGACGATCCTTAATTCGATCTGAATTCAGTTCAAAAAAATTTCAAACCTATATCACCTCGATGAACACCCTACCGTATTGACTGCGGCAGGGAATTTGGCGTGCCTGCTTTTGGCTCAGCACGCTCATCATTGGAGGATTTGCGTATGTATGCCCCCTGCCCTAGCTGCAACTCTGGACGTGTCGTCACGAAAAATATCGGTAAACAAGCGGGTGGATTAATTGGGGTCGCCGGCGGTGCCGCCAGTGGAGCCGCCGGCGCCTTATCGGCGGCGGAAGCCGGTGCGGTAATCGGTGTGGTCGGTGGGCCGGTCGGGATCACTATTGGCAGTATTGCCGGAGCGATTTTGGGCGGTCTGATCGGCGGGGTCGCCGGTGGGATTGCCGGCGCCACGCTGGGTGAACAAATGGATGACAAGATACTGAACAACTTCCAATGCCTAGAGTGCGGTTACAGCTTCAGCGTCAACCGTTAAGTCGTTGTGAACAGGCGTCGTGCCTTACTGAAAAGGCGCCGTCTCCCCTTTCTTCGCACTGAGCCCAGACACGTATTCTGTCATCTACAAACACTGCTGCAGTACCATGAATACGAAGTCTTTGCTTTGCTGCTACTCGACAGCAAGCACCGGGTGATTGGTTTCAGGGAACTATTTAGAGGCACGCTGGATGGAGCCAGCGTGTACCCACGGGAAGTGGTCAAGATCCCCCTAGAACACAATGCGGCAGCTGTGATCCTTGTCCACAACCACCCCTCCGGTGACCCAGAGCCCAGTCAAGCCGATCACACGCTCACAACTACCCCCAAAAATGCCCTCAACATGATCGGTACCCGAATATTAGATCATGTTGTCGTGGGCTACGAAGGCTACGTGTCGTTAGCCGAGCGGGGTCAAGTGAAACCGGGGATGCTTATCCACTACGTGGATTGACTGCCCTTGGCTGATGCCAGGGCGGTCGTCGGTACAGCCCACTCACTCAATTTTTTGTGATGAGTAATCACGCAGCCATCTGACCTATAGCAGGATGCAGCAATAAACCAGTGGCGTGATCTGCAAGTGCACCCCTCCCCCGATCTGAGGATGCTGGTAAGCGTAGATCTGGTAAACGTTACCGCTACGAAGGGTTTGTTCTCGATACCAGCCAGCTGTCACGATTGAAGTGTATTTCGTATCTATGACAGTCCATCGCCGCATCGATGGATGACCGAGCACCACATTGGCTTGCTTCGTCGGAAGACTCTTTTCAACGCCCCCAGTTTGCTGCTGCTCGACCTTTCCGTCAGGCAACCACCGGGGCACTAAAGACAACTTTTCCGGCCATGATTTTCTTTTGATGCCGTAGCGAAGCCTATTAGGGAACTAGCTAACCTGCGGCGGAAGTAGCAGGTTTCATCTCGAACCGCAGATAATCCATCAGCCGCTTCGCCTCGGTCACCTCACTGTGGGGGATAAGCAGGTACTTCCAAGGCTTTCCGCCCATACTCAGCGCGTAGTCGGAAGCGTGCTTAACCCACTGCGTAGCCGCTGCAGCCTTGGCCTTCACTTCCTGCGCATCCAAGTCATTGGCTGCCTTGGTCTCGGCCAAGAAAATGTAATTGTCCGTCTCCACCACAAAGTCCGGCACATATTCCGGCTGCTCGACGCCCAGCTTGTAAAAGATCTGAAACTGCCCCTTGGCGGGTTTAAACCACTTCAAGGAATCACGCTCGAGGATGACGGCAAAGCGCCGTTCAGTATCAGAGTCGAACTTCTGCAGCGGATACAGACAGCGCTTGAAATCGCCAAACAGCATCTGTTTGATCCGACCGATTTCCGCGATTGTCTCTCGCACGCTATGCACTGGCTGGTTGCCGGCCACGGTGTAATTGCAGGTACGGAGTTCAGTAAATCCCCGGCTGACCTTGACCTCATAGCCGGTGGCCTCTTCCCAAAAATGCTTGTGCATTTCCGCATGAATCAGTTGAGCCAGCTGGGCACTATATGTGTCAAAAATCTCATGCAGCTCGCTTTCGGAATAGCTCTGCCCCTGGTAATGGGCCACTGCCTGACCGGCGAGGTCATATAGAAGCTCAGACTGGGTGAAGTAGTCTACATCGTCGAAGTCGATCAGCTTTTTGACGATGTAGTCTTCAAGAAGCTTCTCGCGAATGCCGCTTTCCCGATTCAAGGTGAACTGCTCGCTGGTGCGCAACTCCTGACCAACTATTTCGCGCTGGCCGGGCTGAAAGTTAGGCAATGAGCCAAGTTTAAACGAATGGTAGCCTGAGGTGACTTCTCCTGTCGGCACAACCGTGATGCGCGGGATATCAATGGTCTGCTGTACCACGATTTCCGTGGTCTTGGCCACCACCTCGGCCAGATTCAACTCCGGCATATTTTCATCCCGACCTTCCAGGGGAGTGCGTTGTAGGGGCTTGAGACGCTCTGCCACTTCAACCTGGATCTTCAGTTGCACATCGGTCTTCAGCAGATCCTTACTGCTCGACACCAACTCGCGCTTGGTTTCGTACTGACCTATGACCTCCATCACTATGCGAGCTGCCTGTTTCTCCGCATCGGTGGTGAAAATAGGCACAAGTGCTGTAGCAGCGGCGATTTTATCCAGCTTGCCTGTCCCGGTAGCCTGGCCATCATGCAGGGATGAGCGCAAAGTCATGCCATCCGCCAGCCCGAGGAGCATATTTGCCCCGGAAGCTACCTGCACGCTTGTCTTAGTGTCATCTATCTTGGGGGCATCAAGGATCACCTGCTTGAGCCGGATCGGCGAGTCGCCACGATTTGCTTCGTCGATGATTTCCTGAAATTTGTCATGTGCGACAATGTTGAGGCGATCCACCACTGCTACGCCCGTTCGCTTGCCAAAAGGCAGGCGCAAGCCTCGGCCTATAGACTGTTCGATCAATGTCCGCGCGTTGGCGGCTCGTAGGGGGACGATGGTGTACAGGTTAGTTACGTCCCAGCCTTCCTTGAGCATGTTAACGTGAATAACGATCTCCGTCGGTTCGTCTACGCTTTCAACTGCCAGCAGGCGAGTGACCATTTCCTCTTCTTCCTTGCCACTCTTACTAGAGTCGACTTGGATGACTTTGCCGCGATAGCGCCCCTCAAAAAATTCGTCCGACTCCAGCAGTGCCAACAGTTGCCCGGCGTGCGTGGTATCTCGGGCAATCACCAGAATAAATGGTTTAACCACTTTCGCTTCATTTTCTCGGGCGTAGGTTAGCAGCTCAGCCTTGGTCACTTCGTGCAGGCGCACGCCGTCTTCCAGTTTGACCCGCTCGACTGTTTCCGGCGCGTGCTTTTTCGGATCGAAATCACGCTGGGTGACCACTGCCGGCTCCTTGACGAAACCGTCTTCAATTGCCTGAGCAAGCGGGTAGTCCAACACTACGTTCTTGAATGGCACAGGCTCCTTGCCAGTCTCCACGAAGGGGGTTGCTGTGACCTCCAGACCGAACAGGGGCTTCAGCTCGTTAATTGCCCGCATCCCAGCCTGAGCACGATAGCGATGCGACTCGTCCATCAGCAGTACTAAATCATTCAGGCCGGCCAAGTGATTAAAATAGCTGTCGCCCAACACCTCGCGCATCCGCTTGATACGTGGTTCCTTGCCGCCGCGCACCTCCGAATTGATCTTGGAAATGTTGAAAATATTTATTCGAATCTCGCCGAATAGCTCACCAGTGGTGATGTCCTGCTGCTCGTAGTTGTCGCCGGTGATCACCCGCGGTGCGTTAATCGAAAACTCGCCGATGCCCTTGAACACATACTTCGGTGTATTGGGCGAAAAGTCGGTGATCAGCTTGTTGTAGATCGTCAGGCTCGGCGCTAAGACGAAAAAGTTGTTGATGCCATGCGCCAAGTGCAGATAGGTGATAAAGGCACCCATCAGTCGAGTTTTACCCACACCGGTAGCCAGTGCAAAACACAGAGACGGGAAATCGCGCTCGAAGCTCTCCAGCGTCGGAAACTGCGCTTTGAGAGTATTTAGGATCACGGGGACGTTCTGCTGATGCTCCAGCATCTCGGGCGCGGCGCTTAACGCCTGATCCAGCCTGCCGAGAGACTCAGCTTGCGGCGGGCGTAACGACAAACGCCCTGAAACGTGGTGTTGGATACGCGAACTACTCATATTCTTTCCCTTTGTCCTTGTTCGGCAAGCGCTCTGGCTTCCTGCTTCTATCAATAGCTTTGACTGGCTAGGCATGGGCTAGCTTACAGAGACTGCCCCGCCATCATGCCTCACTATCACCAAACAGGGCTGCCTGCATCGATGCCTCAACCTTGCCTTTCTTGTTCTCTCCAACCAGTACAAGTGCAGCAGCTGGCTGCTGTGCCAACGGCAAGTTAGCAATTTTCAGGCTGTAGTCGTCTCTTCCCCACTCACAGCGGGATAGCACCATCTTCGGGATCTTCTTCAGCGTCAGGTTCGGCCAACGTGCTTCGGCCTGGACGGCCGTCACACTGTGGAAAGCAGCACAACAAACCAGCAGACTCTGGTCTGGGCCAACCTCATCAGCGATAGACTGCAACTGCTCAGAGGATAGGTTCTGCGTAGTGACGTAGATGAAATCGCGCTCGCTGGAATAGCCATGCTGCCACCAGTGGGTTTCAGAAGGCGCATAGGTGAACCCCTCCAGCTTTGCCAGTGCCTCGGCCAGCATGGCGGCATTGAGTTCCGGGTTGATGACCGGGTTTCCCCAGCGGTCATTGACGATGAGTGTTGGGGCCAGCTTGTAGTAACGGAAACCGCCGCCGCCCTGCCAGTTCACGGAGGTGCTGATACCGCCCATGTCATCTCCATCGATGACTTTTTTTAGACGTGGGATGATGTGGGTATGACAAGTCTCCTCAAGCTCAACCATTATCCAGCGCCGCCCTATCTTTTGAGCGGCCGCCCCTGTAGTGCCTGATCCAGCAAATGAGTCCAAAACCAGGTCTCCTGGATTTGTTGAAATGCTTAAAATACGACAAACCAGATCCTCTGGCTTAGGCGTATCAAAGGCTTGCACTCCGTCCAGAACCACTCTTTGATGAGCTTTTGTTTGACGCGTGGTGTGCAAATCTGACCATATTGTTGGCCATGGACGCGAAGGACTGTCGGGGGCGTACTCCCTAGTGTAAGGCACCCATCGTGACACTCCGCTGCTTTCCCTTTGCTTCCAAACCAGTTCACCCTTTGCAATTAGCTCATCAACTCCTTTTTTTCCCATTGCCCATCGAGCTTCCTGACCATCATCGTGTATTGGATAAACATCTACGCCATCTGGCCCTTTAACAGAAAAATACATCGAAGGGCGGTCTGCTCGAAGGCTGTTCTTCCCATTTTTTTTCAGCAGGCGATCGCGATACGGCCTATCCGACTCAGAATCAGGCTGTCGATATGCATTAAGGATTGACTCATCCTGCTTAGGCCTAAACGTAACTCGATCAGGATTTTTTACATAACAAAGAATGTATTCGTGATCTGGTGAGAGTGCACCTTTGTTGTCATTTGGACTATCAACCTTTCTCCAAATAAATGATGTAACAAAGCACCTACGGCCAAATACCTCATCGCACAATACCTTCAAGTAATGCGCTTCGTTATCATCAATCGAGATCCAAAGCGACCCATCTTCCGCCAGCAGCCGCTTGATAATTTCGAGCCGATCCCGCATAAGCCCCAGCCAGATCGAATGTTCCAGCCCGTCATCGTAGTGGTTGAACGCACTTCTGGTGTTATACGGCGGATCGATGAACACGCACTTCACATTGCCAGAAAACTCCTGCTCCAATGCCTTCAGGGCCAGCAGATTGTCACCAAAGATCAGGCGATTGTCGAAGATGTCGTTGTCCGTGACCCGGTGGCGGGCATGGTAAGAATTCGCCGGTTCTTCCACTAGGATGCGCGGTTCAAGTTTGGGTCGTTTGTCCTTGCCTACCCACGTGAGTTCGAGCTTTTGCTTACTCATAATCTGTTCTCATTTAATTGCGGGGCCGCACTGGCCAGACGCTCCGCCAAGTCTCGAATTAGGTCTTTTCCGTCCTGAGCAAGACGTCCAAGTCTTTCTGGATTGGTTTCTACTTGAAACCTCTCAAGTCTGAATTCTTTCTTCATTACATCAATCAAAAATGGAATGGTACGATCCATTGACTTGAAAAAAGCCAATGGCCCTTCGTGCGGGCTCTGTTGTTGCCAAAGGTCAAAAACGCCTTGTCTAATCTGATCGAGAGGCTGGCTGATCAGTGGGAGTATCCCGGCAAAATCCATCACTTCCGCCCTAGCAATTAGTTGCCGCAGCCGTTTCATCATCACTGCCGTGATGACGTGAATACCATGGCGGTATAAGAGTTTCTCCTGACTGCGCATTGGAGCCTGCTGCTCATACGCAACCACCAGCGTACGGATGGCACGATGGCACAGGACGGCGTTGACCAGCATCACGCCGGGCAGCGGGTTGGGGAATATTGCTTGGTACTCGGCGGACTCAGGGGTGGCGAGTCTCGCAGCTTCACTTCTGAGCCAAACGACAAAGCGCGGGTCGCTCTGTTGCGAGGCAAGTGCCCGCAAAGCTTCGTCGAGCGTGATAGCTGAGGGGCTAGTTACCTGAGCCTCGGGGCGATAATTGTAGTCGAATCCAAGGTGCGCTATTTCCTGACGCAGTCGCTCTTGGTTCTCGTCGAGCGAGGCAAAGTTTGCTGCCTGCACCGGATTTTGGTGATTTCGGGCCTTAGTCACATGCCTACCAAAAGTGCCGTCTGCCGGTGCTTCGATCAGGGTGAACATTACCTTGGCACCACTGATACTGCTCCCTGGATGTTGGACCAAGAACTCGGCGGCTGATGCAACCGTCTGCGCGCCATTGATGATAGATAGGCCGCTCACCTTAAATTTTCTGAAGCCATTACTAGAATTCTTGCCTTTTTGCTTGATCTCGTCGCAAACCGCCGTGACGCCATTATTGAGATAAAAGAAATTATCTGGTTCGTCAGCGAGAGTTACCTTAATCGCTTTGTTTACGTCGGATTTGCTGCTGCCAAGGAAATAACGAATATTGCGTTCGTAAAGCGCCTTTCCCTTGAGCTCATGCAGTGCCACTAGGTCAGCCAACTTCGCAATCCCATAGTAGGTTGTGCGCGGTTCTTCGACCTTGCAGTATTTCTGCAGGAAAATGTCTGTGTTAACCGGTGCATAGGCATTTTCTGCCAGCAGGTCGCGTGCAATCTCAACCGCCGTATAGTACTCCACCGGCTTGACAAGCCGATCCTCGTCAATATCCTCGTCGTCGAGCAGCTCTCTCAAGGCATTGCTGGCGTTTTGTGAGATGCCGTTACCTGTAAAGGGAACAAGCAACTTTATGTAACTACACACATCCAGTGCGCGCTCGATCTCGGCTTGTCGCCGCTGAACATTTTCGTTGAAAGCTGCGAAATCCTGCCTCAGCAATAGGCGAACGCCTTCACAGAATGGAAGCGCATCCTCCTGCTTGAACTGCTCTGACTCCTTCAGTTTGGTCTGAAGCAGATAGAGTGTTTCCGACGGCTCGTGATAGTGGATGGCATCAATACCCTTGTCATTGAAGTCATCAACCACCGATCCGGCAGCGGCCTGTGGTGTAAGATTGAGCCGTTTGTGTAGGACGAAGGCACTGAATGCACGTGAAAGCTGCTTATCTTGCTGTTCAGCTGCAGGCCTCCGTGTGTCCAGCAAAGGCGGCAAGAAAGGCACAAAACGCTCCGCGAGCACTTTCTTCAAGATGACCATGTACCGAGATTCAAGCGCAGCCATTACACCACTTCCCATTCGATTGTGAACAACGTTTGCTCCTTAACCTGCTGCTGTAGCTGCTGCTCCAGCTTATCGATCAGCGAATTGCGCTCTTCCTCGATCTCGTCCTGGCGGACAAACAGCTCGCGGCGCAGCTTGCTGCGCTTTCCTTCGAGCTCGCGCTGCTTTTTCTGGTAACGAAGTTTCTCCTCCAGCGTCGCAGCCGTCGCAGCGGTACGGCGCAGCTCCTTGACCTCACCGTCAATCCCCTTGATTTCCTGTTCCAGCCCCAATTTGAGGTCATCAACCCAAGCATCGAGCTTTTCGACTTCCTGCTCGAAGTAGCCCATGTTTCGCTGCTTGATTTCGCGCAGAAGCTGATTTTTACGTTGCTCAAGATCACCGACCAGCAGCGCTGCTCCGGCTTCTCCATGCTGGCCTTGTTCCAATTTTGCCGGTAGACGTAGTAGTTTTTCCGGGTCGTCTTCGGGCAACGAACTTCCGTCAGCCATGACGGCAGACACCACTAAGTGCTGCTCCAGGTTACCCAGCGTCTCGACTGAAAACATTTTCAGCGTGAGCCAACCATTCTGGCCCTGCAACGGTTCGAGAGTACTGACTCGAGAGCCATAAGCCCCGTAATTGAATACCAGTCGTACTGGTAATCCCTGATCAAGCCGTCGTCCTTTTGCCTGCTCGATGACCCAAGCTGCCAACGGATGGCCAAGACGGTAAAGGTATGACTCACCAGAGCGGCGCGGCAGTTCATAGTCCCCCAACGCAATATCGGACGCGCTTTCTATCGGCAGTGTATGCAGCTCGAATCTGTCGTCCTTAAAACGTGCATAGCCGTCCAACTCGGCTCGAGTCAGATCCAACAGCAGGCGCTCGTAACGGTTTCGGGCCTTGTTGCTGTCTTCAGCACGAATGCGCAGTTTATCTTGGACATCCTCGTCGAAGTTCTCCAGCAACACTTGACGGGTCTTGACCATTGCCTCACTGATTTCACCTGAAAGTTCCAGCTGCAACTTCTCAAAGCTGCGCTTAATCTCTTCGTGGCCACGGCAGTTCTGGTAGATCTCGGCAATACGGCGTTCGAAGTCAACGCCTGAGCCGATAGAGCCCAGAATCTCGTCGCTTGCGCCGAAAACGCCTTCAAAAAGCTGGAACTTCTCAGCCAACAATTCGTAAACTCGTGCATCAGCCTCGTTGCTACGGTCAACAAAGTTCACTACTACCACGTCGTGCTTCTGCCCGTATCGATGGCAACGACCGATTCGCTGCTCGACACGCTGGGGGTTCCACGGCAGATCGTAGTTGATCACCAGCGAGCAGAACTGCAGGTTGATACCTTCAGCGCCTGCCTCAGTGGCGATCATGATGGTGCCCCGCTCGTTGAAGTACTCAACCAGCGCAGCGCGAGTATCCGCTGTTTTGGAACCCGTAATCCGATCACTTCCCGCATGCTGATGAAGCCATTCTCTATAGATTCGCTGGGCAATCTGATCGGTGTTAGTGCCATTGAAGAGCACGATGCCATTCCCGTAAGGCGTCTCAGCAAGCAGCGAAAGCAGATAATCCTGAGTGCGACGCGACTCGGTAAATATAATTGCCTTACGGGCGGCACCGAGCCGCTCAAGCTCAGTAAACGCACGCCCCAAAGCGACTAGAAGCGCTTTACCTTTGGCATCCTCGCGAATACTTGATGCTATTTTTTTGAATTGCTGCAGCTCAGCGATCTCAGCTGAAATAGAATCGCGTTCGCCAATCGAAAGCGCTTGAGCCTCGTCAGCGTTCCAGTTTCTGTCGTTTTCGTCGGTTAGCTCATGCAGTCCTTCGTAGTCTTCATCCAGCGTTTCTGCGAGGTCAACGACTTCAGGGGTTTTGTCGAGCGAACCCTGTAATCTCTTGGCCATAGTATCCAGCGCCCCGGCAATTGCATGAGTCGATGACGCCAGCAGCTTCCAAAGAACCAAAGAGATCAGCTGCCGTTGACCCTCTCGCAAGGCATTCAGGTTAGGGCGACGCAGATAGTCGGCAACCAGACAGGACAGCTCACGCTCCTCTTGCGTCGGAGTGAACTCCTGAACAATCGCTCGCCGTGCCGTGTAAGGCACATATTGCTGTACCTGCCGACGCAGGGTGCGCTTGCAAACACTTGCTAACCGTTGTCGCAACCCTGCGAAAGCCTGGTCCTTAGAATTGTTGACAAACTGGGCGCGGAAACTGTCAATGTCTCCGAACACACGCTCGTCAATTATGCTAACCAATCCATACAGTTCAAGCAGAGAGTTCTGCAACGGCGTTGCGGTCAGCAGCACCTTAGAATTCACATGCGCCAAAGCATCCTGAAGCGTCTTGCCAATAACATTGTTGCTTTTGTAGACGTTACGAAGCCGGTGCGCCTCATCGAGTACAACCAGATCCCAAGCCACCGACTTAACATCTGTCGCCTTGGACTTGGCGAACTGGTAGGAGCAGATCACCGGCCCACAGTCGACCACGAAGGGATTTTTGTCGCCTTGCTTGCGGATGTTGTTATAGCTTTTGGCTTCGAGGATCAGGCCTTGCAGATTGAACTTGTCCTGCAACTCTTGGTGCCACTGCTTACGCAGATTAGCCGGCGCAATGATAAGAATTCGACGCCGACGCTCTGCCCAGCGCTGGGAAATCACCAACCCCGCCTCAATGGTTTTACCCAAGCCAACTTCGTCGGCCAGGATCACGCCGCGAGATAGCGGATTCTGGCAGGCAAACAACGCTGCATCGACTTGATGCGGATTGAGGTCTACCTGCGAATCGACAAGGGTGGAGATGAGTGACTCGACCGAGTCTCCAGCGGCGCGTCGGGTGAGTAGCCAGGCAACGTATTGGCGCTGATGTTCGGTGAGTAGCATTGGAGTCATCGTGTTCCCGTGATGGCTAGAGCTAGATGAACGAAATGGTCTCACGTTTCAGGAAAAAGAGCGGCGGAAATGACTTAGCGTCGCACTGACAGCATGCTAAGCAAAACGCCACTTGTACAACACACACCTCAGTTAGCAAGTGCGTAGCCTTTGGACTTGGGGCGCTTTCGCCGTATCGCCTCGGCCAGAGTACGCTAGAGTTATGCGCATTCCAGACTGCAAGCCCGTCTCACAGCTGGCGTCTACCTTATCCCTCTCGAACCGCGGCTCCATGAACTGATTTTCCCGCCGCGCAGAGTGACGTAAGGTTTTCCGAAGGTATCCGTATTGATCGATTCAACCGGCGCCCACCGCCCTAGTAGTCTGAATCTGGCAGCACTTAGCAACCGAATAATGAAGTAGAACCACCACCATGAACCTCACGCACCGCCTGACTGGGGGGACGGATGGGGGGACAAGATCACATTAAATAATATAAGCCTTATAAATCAAATGATTGAAAAATTATAAAGCCGGCCACAAGCCAACTTTTCAATTGCCCACAGAAATCCGCGATCATCACGTGAAATCCGTCCCCAAGGTGTGGGTCAAAGTGTGGGTCATCTGAGGAGCAGATATGGGAAAGCCAACGAGCAGGGCTGCCAAAGGCTTCTCTGCAATGCGTTATTTGCGATTAGCCAAACCCCAACTGCCTGGGCAAATCAGAGTCATCGTGCTGGCTCTGACCTGAGGAGATTTTGGGGTGTCACCGCTGCTGCACCGATAGTAGTGGCTGCTAGTCTGTCAGTGTTCAACTTAAACAGTGGTCACGGTAATTGCCATAGTGGCAAAGGCAGCATTTCTGAAGCCTCACCGAGGCGCGTGAGTCAAGTTTGTGGCCTATTGGTTCATGTGGTTGTGCGGTCAACGCTCCAGATTTGATGCCTTAGAAATAAAAGGAAGATTGGGGCCACACGGTCAACAGCAGCTGCCGACCGCTTGACTTGAAGAAATCTCGGCCAATCGGCTAATTACGCCTTGAAAGACTCGTGAACATCACGCGCCTCAATCCTGGCCATGACCCAACCCATCACTTCGCTTTCAACCCAGCCGACAGCCCTGTCGCCCAATGAGATCGGTTTCGGAAAACTCCCCTCGCTGATGTACTTGTAGATTGTGGACCGACCGAGGCCGGTGGAATGCTGCACATCTTTCAAGCGAATGATCCTCATGAACTGGCTCCTCTTATCCGTTCAGAGGATTGGCATGCCGGTGAAGAAGTATCTGACCGTCACCTCTCTGCTTGGCCGGACCAGCAAGCCATAACCAGCCCTTCGAATGATTCGACCGTGAGCAGTCACAGCAACGTGTCATTCGCCGAACAAGGTTACCTCTAATTCCTAATCTGACACTGGCCGATAGACTGTCCTTGGCTTGCACCAGGACAGTCAACGGCACGGTGAGCTCTCAATTATTTGTTGCACTACCCCGTCTGCTGCACTCAGCTCCTGCTGCAACCAAAACCATGGCTGCCATCACCAAAGACTTTCGTCGCCGACTTGGAGAGGTAGCTTGTATGGCGAAAGAACGCCGCCTGCACTTCTGGCTCACCGCGATTCAGATAATAGAACGGGTTGGTAGGAATCTCGACCAATCCTTTGACAGCCTCTACAGCCCCCCCCAGGGCACTGGCCCAAGCCTCTACGAGGCGATTGAACATGTTGTCTCTACCTGCTTCGAACTTACCCAAAGCTTCTCGGTTGAGCAGGATTGCCATGTGATTGTGGGGTTTACCATACAGCCCATGCTCCCGTGCCCAGACGTAGCGGACCTTGCTGTCATGGGCGTGCTTATTTAATTGCCGAGCCTGACTACGGTTATGCTTAATCTTGGCTTTAAACGATTCAATGAACCGTTCAATAACCACGTTGGTGTAAGCGTAATCGGGTAAATCAGTACGAGCAGGAAGTCGTAGATCAATCCTAAATGTAAATACACGAGGATATTGCGCAAGCGCTCGTACCATCGTTTCATGAAGTCGGTTTAGGTATTGACTGATAAATGGCCCTTTAGTTGCCTGCACAGCCAATCCCAAGTAAACAGATTCCCTATGAAGAGTTAGATTTGTGTTTTGCTGACATCGGGCCACGATGACTCTCCTGGCATGTAGGTTCATACCATCAGCACGCCAGTACAGCTTTACCGAAAATTGAAACAGATACAGCCTACTGCCGAGCATAATAACTCTCTAGCAATTTCCTCTTTAGCACCTAGCGATAAACCGACAAAAACAAATACTGCCCCCCCCTAATTCACCGGCAACCACCAACAGTGCATTCATCATTATAGTCACACTAGCAAGAGGCACAACATCGTTACTTACACACAAAGCACGCTACCAATACCGAAGAATAAACCAGACTGAAACACCAAGAAAACCACTCCAAAAACATAAAAATCAAGAAACATAAGCTCTGGTAAAAAACATCACAGCAAAGTAGAGATCGTCATGACAGAAGCTAAAAATTTTATTAAGCCCCTCAAAAACCTTCCCAACTAATACCCACCTATCTCTGCCTAAAATCACACCGACACCTCCCTTTTTTACACCTAATTTGCACCGCGCATTCGGACGCCATCTGCGACGTAAATATAAAAAAACTTTGCCAACCTATCCTGATTGAGTCAATTAATTCATTAAGGCGAACCTCACTAGCGAAACTCCTACCATTCGTTCAGAGGATCAACTTCACGGTAAAAATTAACCGTCGCTTACTAAGCAATGCGGCTACACCTGCACTTCTCGAACGCAATTTCAGGAATCCTCTATCATCTGAAAAACGAACTGACAATGAGATCCCCAGAGAAAAGAGCCACACTAGGCCCACCCAGCACGCGTCAGCCATCCTCGGATAGAGGTACCCTAACGCGATATTCCTTGTAGAAAATCACGCTAAACTCCAGAAAATAGGGGCTGACAAGGAAAGTCATCTACTAGAGATATTCTATAAAAAACGATATAGATTTATAAAAGTCTTCTTTTAAAATGCAGATAGTGCTATATGAAACCTCTACAATATGGAGGCGATATGGCGATAAATTTCAACGATCAGCTAGAACGTATACTTGATGATACGAGCCATAATCGCAGGCATGACATTTGGCGATGGCTGCAGCTGAAAGTTAGAAACACCCAATCCTCGGAGACATTAATCAACCCGGAATGCGATCCACGATGACACATGTCATATCCAGCACCCCTGGTCTTACCGAAACTATAAAAAACAGAGCAGCCGAACAGCTTCTTCCAGAAAAATATCTTGAATGGATAAGTGAAGGAAAGCGACAAATTGAATGATCAAACCAAAACTCATAGAACGCATAACTTTCAGCGACTCCATGGCGTTATTAACATCAGGATTAATTGAAAAAGATTTACTGATAGCAAGCATTGATTCATGGACAATAAACATCAGAGATAAAGTTCATTTTTAAATGAGCTAGAGAGCATCTGGAGCGAACACAAGAAAGGAGACAAACAGTTTAAATGGTTCGAAGATGATGAGCAAAAATGCTTACTAGCAGGGGAGTTAGTTAATAAACACCTCCAATTAGACGCATTGCCTTCGCTTAGACTATCAACATCTCAACCTATTGAAAACCACGAAGATATTCTTATTTTTCGACCACTCCAATATTGACCACGCCCAAAAAACCTTATTCATAGGAAAAGTAAAAGTAAGCTGGCGCCAGAAAAAATATCGCAAAAGCATGATTGAAAAAGGACAATACAACCTCATACTTTCCGACAAAGCCATAGCGCGTCTTGACAAACTCTCAGAAACTTACGAGCTCAGCCGTGCAAAAATCTTAGACATTCTATTAAAAATGGAGCCTGAGCAAAACCGATATATACCTGAGCGAATAAAACTACTAAGAGACGAGTCATAACCCACCCGGCACTCACGATCTAAGCGTCGCTGTCAATGCGACGCCCCATCCCGGCACTCATAGCTCTGAGTTCAAGATTTCCCTAACACTTAAACCTCGCAGAAGGTGGACTGGCATTCACCGGATGGCCTAAACCATGATGCACCCTAAAGGGCCAAGCCTCGGAAGCACGCTCCGTTTTTGGCCAGTGGATATCACTCCGAGGCAAGGCGCCGCGACCGCCCAGTGCTAGATATAGGCAGAAGCAGCAACGTGGCATGGGGATAATAGACGAAGTAAAAACGGAATAATTATTTTTGGAAAATGACATTAGTTGTTCTATTTTCAGATGCACCAAGTCAGACTAAGACGTACGCCCCAAATTGAGTCATTCGGCATGGCACTGCTTTGCCCCATCATACGTAGCACCGAAGAGCTTGATCCACGCCAGAGGTAGCCATACCTATGGCGTAATTCATCACCACCCTGCGCTCAGGCCACCATCCAAGCCCGCTCGAAGGTTCGAATCCTAAGCGAGCTGGTAACGCTTAGGAATACGGTATTCCAAATGGTATTCCATAATGAAATTCAAACCATTAATATTATTATTATTCAATAGCTTATTCTCTTGGTTCAGATTACCCCGGCCCACCAGCTCGATGGAGAAGACGCCTTAGTACGCCTTTTTTGTGGGTGCGCCAAGCATGGCGCACCCAGAAAAAGCCCAGCTCGATGGCTGGGCTTCTGCACTCAGGAAACCTGTCGGCTGTTGTGCCAGTAGAGATACGCCAGGCCAACCGGTGCAATGAAAATTGCAAACGACCAGCACATCGCCATCGTGAACCCTTTGACCATAAGCATAAGGATGGCGTTGACGAAGAATACGTTCCCGCCCATCACGTAGCCTACGACGCTCTCATATACGAACCGAGAGTATGGATACAGCAGCGTGCAGATGACCGACATCACAATTAGCCCAGGCTTACCCATCAGGCCGGATGGGCTATTGGCCGCGACCGACAAAATCAGAATCGTGAACAACGACCCAAAAATAAGCTGCCGGATGTAGTAGCTGGGGGTCAGTCCACCAAAAGTCTTTGCCAAAAACGAATGCATAAGATCCCTCTAAAAACGCTGATTTGAGTAATGGCCATCATAACAGCATCACCACCCCAGATCAGAATGGGCAATCCGAGTGTGGTGCCTCCCTATCGCTTTGATCATCCTCTCAAGCTGACATCGATAATTCAGGGCGCAGGTGAAAAGGGGCATCTTTCGGGACCAAGTCAGGACTAAGTCGGGATCAAGTAGGGACTAAGTCTGCTCACGAAGGAGAAACAAGCCGAGACTCCCCTAACTCTATGCAAAGAACGGTTAAAACACTGCCTTGCCAGGCAGGCGACCAAACATAAGCGTGAGGCTGAAGACATCGCCGGAACGCGCCTCTGACGCTCTGGCAACCGATGGCAGGGCACCCGTTGATGAATGGCGAAAAAATTGTCTTTGCACCTGATTTACTTCGCCGATCCGCCCCCCCCAAATCGACATGAACTTTTCTTCACCACGCCCACCCGACCAATCCCATAAAATCCCCCCGCTCATTCAAGAAACTACGGTTCGCCCGCGCTCCTAGCGGGCTTTTTTTCGCCTCGGCTTCTCCATATCTTGCCGCTCCCCACCATATGCGCGACTCTGCCAGCAGATCCCTCGCCAAGGAGCGCTCGATGCCGTTGTTATCCCTGCCCTGCCCGCGCCTGACGCTGGCGATCCTCTCCCCCGATCAAGCCGAGCTCGAAAGCGCTTTCTACCAGCGCAACCAGCGTCATCTGGCTCGCTGGTCGCCCATCCGCACCACCGACTATTTCTCCACCGCCAACATCCGCCGGCGCCTCGAGATCCAGGCCAGTGCCTTCGAAGCAGGCCTGGCAATGCATTTCGCGCTGTTGTCGCCGGACGGTCAGCAGATGATTGGTGCGTGCAATTTCAGCGGGATTATTCGTGGGGCGTTTCAGGCGTGTTATTTGGGGTATCACATTGATGAGGCGCATCAGGGGCAGGGTTTGATGCAGGAGGGGCTGGAAGCGGGGATTGGTTATATGTTCGATGTGCAGAATCTGCATCGGATCATGGCCAATTACATTCCCGGCAATGAGCGCAGTGCGCGGTTGCTTGAGCGTTTGGGTTTCGAGCGCGAGGGCTATGCAAAGGCGTATCTCAACATTGCCGGGCGTTGGCAGGATCATGTGCTGACGGCGCTGCTCAATCCGGGGTTCGAGGCGCCGGATCAGCGCTGGTCGCGGCGCCTCGGTTGAGTTGCACGAAACCTGTCAGACAAAAATCCTTTCAGCTCTCGGGTTTGCGGCCGATACAGACCTGCTAACACCCCTGCTGGCTCAAAAGAACAACAATCTTCCAGCTTAACTGACGACCAAGAAACCCAACGTTTCTGGAGGATTTGCATGAATAGCTGGTTCGGTAACATCAGCGTGAACATGAAACTCGGCCTGGGCTTCGGCCTGGTGCTGGCCCTGACCTGCGTTCTGGCGCTGACCGGCTGGACCAGTCTCGGCGGCCTGATCGACCGCAGCAACTGGATGAGCGACATCACCCAGCTCAACGCCGGCCTGACCAAACTGCGCGTGGTGCGCCTGCAATACATGCTGACCAACGGCGACGAAACCGCCGCGCAAAACGTGCAGACCACCCTTGAAGGCTTTGCTGCCCAGCAGCAGGCGCTGATCAGCAAATTCAAGAGCCCGGAAAACGTCAAACTGCTCAAGCAGCAGGCGGCGACCATCGCTGAATACCAGACCTCGCTGAACAAAATGCGCAACGCCTATCGCACCGGCAACAGCGCGCGCGACACCATGAGCGTCAACGCCCAGAACGCCTACAACCTGATCGAATCGATCAGCCAGCGTGTGCAGCAGTTGGAGTTGAGCGATCAGCGTTTCGAGCAGTTCCAGGCGGTTACTGCGGCGAAGGAAGCGTTCATCCTCGCGCGCTATGAAGTGCGTGGTTACACCGCGACCAGCAATGCCGAGACCGAGCAGAAAGCCGTCGGCCAGATCGACGCGGCCATCGCCAGCCTCAAGCCGCTGAACGCGCAATTTGCCGCGACTCAGCAGGATGCCTTGCGCCAATTGGAAACCGCGCTGACCAGCTATCGCAGCGCGTTGATGGCGTACAAAAACGCCAACGCCGATGCGGTGCAGGCGCGTAAGGAAATGACCGACCAGGGCACCACCATCGTCGCCCTGAGCGAGCAGCTGTACCAGATTCAGCTCGATCGCCGTGACGCCGAAAGTGCCCAGGCGCGCACCTTCCAGTTGATCAGTACGTTGCTGGCGCTGTTGGTTGGCGTGATTGCGGCGGTGATCATCACCCGTCAGATCACCCGTCCGTTGCAGGAAACCCTGGCCGTGGTCGAGCGCATCGCCAGCGGCGACCTGACCCAGAACGTCACCGTCACCCGTCGCGACGAACTCGGCGTGTTGCAGCAAGGCATCGCGCGCATGGGCGTGACCCTGCGTGATTTGATCAGTGGCATCCGCGACGGCGTCACCCAGATTGCCAGCGCCGCTGAAGAGTTGTCGGCTGTAACCGAACAGACCAGCGCCGGTGTGAACAGCCAGAAAATCGAGACCGATCAGGTCGCCACCGCCATGCACGAAATGACCGCCACCGTGCAGGAAGTTGCGCGCAATGCTGAGGAAGCGTCGCAAGCTGCCGCCGCGGCGGATGGCGAAGCCCGTGAAGGTGACAAGGTTGTGAATGAGGCCATCGCGCAGATCGAACGTCTGGCCAGCGAAGTGGTGCGTTCGACCGAAGCGATGAGCGTGCTGCAACAGGAAAGCGACAAGATCGGCAGCGTCATGGACGTGATCAAGGCTGTCGCCGAACAGACCAACCTGCTCGCGCTGAACGCCGCGATCGAGGCAGCGCGTGCCGGTGAAGCCGGGCGTGGGTTTGCCGTGGTTGCGGATGAGGTGCGCGGTTTGGCTCAACGTACGCAGAAGTCGACTGAGGAAATCGAAGGTCTGGTCGCCGGTCTGCAGAACGGCACCCAGCAAGTCTCGGCGGTGATGAACAACAGCCGCGCGCTGACCGACAGCAGCGTCGCCCTGACGCGCAAGGCCGGCGCCTCGCTGGAAAACATCACCCGCACGGTGTCGAACATCCAGTCGATGAACCAGCAAATCGCCGCTGCTGCCGAACAGCAAAGCGCCGTGGCCGAAGAGATCAGCCGCAGCATCATCAACGTACGCGACGTGTCCGAGCAGACCGCAGCGGCGAGTGATGAGACGGCAGCGTCGAGTGTTGAACTGGCGCGGTTGGGTGGTCAGTTGCAGCAGATGGTCAGCCACTTCCGCGTTTGATGTTCGTCTTGCGCTGAGGCTGAAACCGAATCGCGGGCAAGCCCGCTCCCACAGGTTTTCGTGGTCGAGCACTGCGGATGTGTTCACCTCGATAACTGTGGGAGCGGGCTTGCCCGCGATGGCGGTGGGTCAATCAAATCCATGTTGCCTGACACTCCGCATTCGCGAGCAAGCTCGCTCCCACATTTGGATTTGTGTGACTCACCGGATTTTGAGCTCACCGAAAA